>NZ_JACJEM010000070.1:0-21044 GCF_014164085.1 Pseudoalteromonas sp. SG45-5
ACAACAACAACAACAACAACAACAACAGCAACAGCAACAACAAACACTAACTAACCTTGTATACGCTATTTACGAGGACCCAACCAAAATTGAAGAGCATCGTGTGCTTATTCAACCATTATTGAGCGATTTAGTCGCAAGTAGCCCTGCGGGCTTATTAAAGCTTAAAACCTATTTGCAAAAGATAAACCTTTAGTTTTTATATTAAAAAGTTAAATAAAACTTTAAGGCATACCAAATATCACCTTTAAGAGCACTATTAAATATGCTCAAGTGAGGATAGTTGATCAAGCTGTATGGGTTTTAATATGGTAGTAATGTTTTTAATCTTGGCTAAAGTTTAAACGAAAGTTTTTCGTGATTTTGTAGGGCTATTAGGAGTAAGGGAAAGTTTATGGAATTAAGTGTTCTAGCAATGATTATGCTGGTAATTCAGCCAGTGTTTGTTTATTTGTATATAAAAAGTGTTGTAAGACCAAGTATTTTTATAGCAGCTACGGTTGCGATGAGTGTTTTTTATACTAATGATTTTATGCACGCTTTATTGGTTTTTGGTGGAATTAATTTAGTAGGTGTTCTTTTTGTAAAATTAGCAGAACGTAAAGGGTATACTAAGTTTTCTCCTAGCTATTTTTTTTCAGGGGTAATTTGCTGGTTTATTATTTTTGGAATAATTAGTTTTATTTCTTCACTTATCAGCTTGCCTTCTTTGGACAATGTAAGTGAGTCATTTGATGCCTTTTTATCGTTACCAGAGCCTGTAGCGTGGCCAATCATTACATTTTTTTCGGCAAGTCTTGTTGTTTTGTTTGTAAATGCAACAATTTTACTTTCGCTTAAAAATACATCGATTGCTTTTAAGGTGCTCGTTGTTTACGCAGTAATCAGTCCTCTGCTCCCTCTATTTAGTAATTATTTTTGGCTAAGTCAGATAGTTACATTTTTAGCTGTAATAAATGTACTCGGAACTTGCGAAAAGTATTTTTTTAGAACTAAAATTGAAAACGATCAAGCGATAGCTTTGGCATATGCTGGCTCCCTTTTACTCTCATGCGTGATTTATTTAATAAGTGCTTTTTTTAATTTATATTAATTAATCAGAGTTCAGGTTACTTACATTTTTTTACATAGTTACAATAAAAAGTGTATACAATTTAGCTAATATTTTGTTTAGGATGAACTATGAAAGCACTTATTGCACTTTTGTCTTTTTATTGCCTTTCTGGCTGTACAGTTGCTGGCGTTATTATTGACGGACAAGCACAATCTCAGGCGCGTAATGATAAAAATAGTATTAGCCCGGCGCAGTCAACGCCTTATAAAAACCCACTAGAGCCAGTACCTACAGATAAAAACGGATTTAACTTTACTGATATGGGGTTAAAGATAGATTCTGCTCTTGTTAGCCTAGTTAAAGGGGAAAGCACTACAACGCAAGTATGTAGGCAAGTCACTAAAAGTCTAAAAGAGTGTGTAGAGGTAGAAAAGTCATCCCTATACACCAATGAGTCTAAGCAGTTAAAAACGGATGATGAAATAATAAGTGTTGGTCAATAAAGCTGCTTATAAAAAAGTAGCTCTGATCGTAGCCTGCGTGCATTTCAAATGTAAGCGGGTAGCCTTTATTATCAGCAATAGCGACTAAGTTTTCAGGCTTAAGTTGCTCTTGTAAAAAGCTATCAGCATCACCTTGACTCACTAACATGGGTAAGTAATGAGCTTGCTCTGCGTTTTTCATTAGCTCGCAGCTATCATATTGCGTCCAAAGCGCTTTCTCATTTCCTAAATAACCAGTAAATGCTTTCACACCTCAAGGGCATTCAATCGGATTAATAAATTACAGCACCTAAAAATTACCGTGACACCCATCCTAATTCTGATGGGATTATAGCATTAGCATTAGCCTTTGCATATGAGTCGCTGGCACTCACAAAGATCTTTATTTGATATATAAAAAATTAGGCAACTCGGAAAAGGCTGCAGAGCATAAGCGTTATTTAGATGAAAGTAACTATGTTGCAATTAGAAAAGCGATGTTTAAAAAGCATGCAAAGGAAGCTGGAATATCGCTAGATGATTATAATTAAATGATCAGCATTTAATTAAGTTATTTACCATTTTTCTTGGACTAATTAAATCTACAAAGATCAACAGCCCCTAGGTTGAAGCGCATATGAAGTAAAATAATTAGGATGGACTCATCCTAATTATTACAAAAACCACGAATTACATCATAACTATGAGAGCAGTTTAAAGTGCAGTACTGAATAGCTCAAGTATATTAATATCTAAAAACAATAGGCCATGTTACTAAAGTATTTAGCGTTAAGATAATTATTAGAAAGGCAAAATATTAAAAAATAGACGAGAGACTTAAGCTATTGACTTTGGTTGTTTTATTTGAAAATTACTGTTAATTTAGTTTCAAATTTACGAGTAGTGCTTTTGGATTGGCAAATGGATTTTATATGCAAAAATAAATATACACTATATGGAGTTGCTGCAATATTACTGTGGAGCTGCTTAGTGGCATTACTACGAGATATTTCTGAGTTGTTTAGCCCCATTGGTGGTGCTGCGGCTATGTATTCTGTCAGTGCGATATTTTTAATTTTGGTTATGGGAGTGCCCAAGTTTAGTGGATTTTCAAAACGCTACTTGGTCGTAGGTACTTTATTATTTGTGTCGTACGAAATTTGCTTGGCGCTTTCAATTGGTATGGCAAATAGTCGTCATCAGGCAATGGAAATGGCGGTTATTAATTATTTGTGGCCTACGCTGACTATATTGCTCTCTATTATCATTGGTCGTAAAAAAGTGAGTTACTGGGTTTATCCAAGCATGATTATTGCTTTTTTAGGCGTTGCTTGGTGTATTACGGGCGATCAAGAAATGTCGGTCGATACGCTTGTTACTAACTTTGCTGATAATCCTGCTACTTATTTAATGGCATTAGCTGCAGCGTTTATATGGGCTATTTATTGTGTGGTAACGCAAACGCTGAGTAATGGTAAAAATGCCATTACATTATTTTTTACTGTTACGGCAATGAGTTTGTGGGCGCAATATGCTTTTAGTAATGAATCACAGTTAACGTTTTCACTCAACTCAAGCATGACATTATTATTAGCGGGTGTAGTCGTGGGGAGCGGTTATGCACTGTGGAATCAAGCTATTATTGGCGGTAACTTAATGCTGCTTGGCACGCTTTCGTACTTTACACCGGTGTTTTCTACTATTATTTCAGCGCTATATTTATCTATTACGCTGAGTGCTTCGTTTTGGCAAGGGGTTGTACTGGTAACAGTGGGTTCGCTAGTTTGCTATTTTGTAACGCGAGAAAAGCGACAAAGGCTAAGTGTTAAAGTTTAGAGTCGCTGATAGGGGGAGCTTAAAGTTATGTTTTAGGTAAACATAAAACAAGACCTCAGGTTAAATAATGCCGCGCACTTGTTGTTTAAATGACTTGCCAATTTTAACTGACACGCCTGATGCAAGTTGAACGCTTTCATTACTTAACGCGACCACTTTGTGTTTGTTAATAACGTAAGATTTGTGGACTTGAATAAATGAAGTATCAAGCTCTTGCAATATGTATTTGAGAGTACTGCTTGCAAGTAATGCTTTTTCACCTTGCCATACTTTTACATAATTTCCATACGCTTCAAACATGTCTATGTCGCTTAATTGAATTTTATGTTTTTCACGATCGATTTTAAGCGTAATAGTCAGAGGTGCCTTTGGATTTAGCGTTATGTGTTTTCTTTTTTTCCGTACTTTATTGAGTGCTTGGTCAAGCCGTTGAGCAGAGACTGGTTTTAGTAGGTAGTCAGTTACGTCAAGTTCAAAACCGGCTAAAGCATATTCTTGATATGCACTAATAATAATCACTTGTGGTCGATTCGCGAGCACTTTTAGTAATGCAATGCCCGATAGTTCGGGCATGTTTATGTCTAAAAATAACAAATCAATAGATGATGTGGCTAAAGCACATAATGCATCTTTAGCGTTAAGGTATTGTCCGCTTATATTAATGTCTTTATGTGCACTTAAATGATGAAGTATAACTTCATGCGCGAGTGGCTCATCATCTACAATTATTGTGTTTAGCATGCAGCCAGCTCCAATTTAAGTGTGGTTTGCCAAAGGTTTTTATTTTCATTAATAATTAATGTGTGCTTATTTGGATATAAAAGAGTCAGCCTACGGCGTAAATTGTTAAGTCCCACCCCATGCTCTGAATTGTTATTAGGTAGAATAGGGTTAGAGGAAAATAGCGTTAGTATGTTATCGGCCATGGTGATTTTAAACACAACCGTTACTTTTTGTGACGTGGGCTCTACACCATGCTTTATCGCGTTTTCTAAAATCATTATTAACAGTAGTGGCGAAATTAAATAGTGTTGTTGATATTCAGGCCATTGCACATCAAAGTTGCAGCGCTCAGCGCTTCGTAAACGCTGTAATGCAATAAAACCTTTTAAGTAATTAATTTCTTTTTCTAAACTCACCTGTGCTTTTTGGCCTTCATAAACACTGTAACGCAGTAAGTTAGCTAATTGCATAACAAGATCTGGTGCATTATCTGATTTTTTTAATGTCAGCGCATAGAGGTTATTTAATGTATTAAATAAAAAATGAGGGTTAATTTGCTGTTGAAGTAGCTTTAGCTCTGTTTTTGTTTGTTGTTGGGCAATATTGCTAATTTGAACGTGTTGTTGCTGTCGTTCAAACGCTAAAATAATCGGTGTGCTTATAGCCAAAAATAAAAATACAAACTGATAATTTTCAGGGCTAAAAATATTATTATTACCGCTAGGTGTTAAGTTAGCAATGCCTGAGGGTAAATCGTTAATAGGTAACAGTAGCAAGCACGATGTTAATACAGGTGTAAGTGCAACGAGGCTTATTAAACTTGCAAACAAAAACATCAGTACGCCATGATAGGTTAATACATAGCGTATTAATAAATATCTATTTAATAAATACACACCATATACTAATCCGGCACAAACAGTAATTTGCCAAAGGTAACCCAAAAAAGTATCAAACTGTGTGAATACTTTATAAACGTCAATAACAGGCTCAATAGGCTGGTTTAGCATAGGATCAGTGTGCGTATTGAGTATGCTTGATGTAACAATTGCCCAAGCTAAAAGTACTATAAACACGACTGTATCAAGTGAAAACAAGGATTTAAGCCATTTATTACTCAACACATTGTTATTTTTATTAGTGCGTTTAGTAATAAGCCATACACCACTTGCAGATGCGCACAATACCCAACATTGTGCATCAAGGTATTGCCATTGCGAAAAGTTAAGAAGCTGGTTATTAAATACTAGTAAGAGGGATGGATAGGCTAAAAAGCCTAACAGCCACACTGTGATTGCGGGTGTAAGCAATAAAAAATATGCAAATGCATGGGCAATCAAAAAGGGAATACACTGTAAAAAAAGTTGAATATTAATAGCCAGATATTGGCTAGTTGAATCCATATGTGATGACAAAAAGCGTATATGAGAGTCGAGCATAATAGCAGCGATTAGCGGTAAGAAAATTATTAGCTGGGTAATGCTAAAGCGTTGCCATATTGGTGTATTGGCTTGCTGCATATGTGACTCCGTTTTTATTATAGTTTCTGAGCAGATACGCTCAGATAAAATTGTCTTTTTATTTTAAACATTACCTTTGCACAATTCACTTCGCTGAGCGCGCTAGTTTATCCATAAAACTGTTTCAATGATAATTTATTTTTAAAATAATTATTCTATTTCATAGGGTTAGCAGCCGTTTTAAGCATACTAGGCCGTTTATTTAAATGATGAAAGGTCATATTTAAATGACCAACGTTACTTTTTTATGTTCATCATTTATTTCAATACGTTAACCATTATTTTCTCGCTTGTATTGACTTGCTTTCTTAAGCTGGTGCTATACCAATTAAGGATGAAACTAATGCTTACACTGAAAAATATCAACAAAAAATACGCAGATGGTACGCAGGCTTTGAATGATGTGACGATCACTCTACCTACCGGTATGGTCGGTCTACTTGGCCCAAATGGGGCGGGTAAGTCAACACTTATGCGCACGCTCGCATGTTTACAAAATGCCGACTCCGGACATATTAATTTTAATGGCCTTGATGTGATTAGCCAACCAGGCGCGCTTCGCTCGCAACTAGGTTATTTACCACAATATTTTGGCGTGTATCCCAATATGAGTTGTCGGGCGTTACTTGAGCATATTGGCGTGTTAAAAGGCATTGATAGTCGTGCACGCAAAAACCAAATTGATAGTTTACTTGAACTAACTAATTTGACTCGGTTTGCTAATAAAAAAGTCGTTAATTTTTCGGGAGGAATGAAGCAGCGTTTTGGCGTGGCTCAGGCTTTGTTAGGCAACCCAAAGCTAATTATTATGGATGAGCCCACTGCTGGGCTTGATCCTGTGGAACGAGAAAGTTTAAATAATTTACTCGTTAGTATTAGTCAAAATAGGTTGGTATTGTTATCGACCCATATTGTTGAAGATGTAGAAAATTTATGTCACTACGTGGCCATTATAGATCAAGGAGCACTCATACAAAGCGGTGACGTAAGAGAGTTACTAGTTCCTTTAGAAGGTAAGATTTGGCAGCTCGAAAGTTTACCTGCGGGCATACCAACTCAGCATGTATTAAGTAAGAGCCATCGCTATGGTAGAGCGTCATTTCGTGTGTATGCAGACACAGCGCCTGCACACAATGCAATAAATTCGCCCGCTACGCTTCAAGACAAGTACTTTTTTGCACTCAATAAAGGAAGTCAAACATGTTAATTTTTAATGAGTGGCGATATGCAGTGCGCCAACCACTTGTTTGGCTGTGCATTATTATCCCTTTGGTATTTGCGGTTATGTTGTCCTCTGGGCTTGCAACAGTTGAAGTTGATTCGTTAAAACAATTTAAGTTAAATATTACAATGTTACAAATGATGCAGTTACCTGTACTTGTAGGAGTATTGGCGCCCGTTATATTTTTACGAGATCAGCACGCGTCAATGCAGGAGCTTATTTATGCTACGCAAACTAGCTTATTTAAGCGCAGTTTAGCAAGAGTATGCTTACTGATTTGCTTGGTTTTTATTATTAGTTTAATCAGTGATTTAGTAATGATATACATGCAAGTAAGGCAATTGGGCTATATACCAAATATGGTTTCTTTTACTGTATTTAATAGCTTTTTAGTGTTGTTACCAAATAGCTGCTTTTTAGTTGTTGTTGCCTTTTTTGTTTGCCATAAATCAACTACTTCATTACCCAATTATGTTGTTTTTGCGGTGTTGTGGATAGGCTACATAATGCTTGCAAGTATTACCGGAAATCCATTACTTGCTGGAAGTAGTATTATAAGCCATCGCTTTTATACATTATTTGTTTGGCTTGACCCTTTTGCATACACAGCCGTAATAAACAGTTTAACCAATTCATTAGGGGCTTCATTTGCTATTAATCGCGTTGTTGCGAGTATGCTTGCTGTTGGTATTTTTTATATTACTTTTAGTAAAAATAAAAAACACACATTATTAAAGAGTAAGAAAAGTAAAAATACTAACGAATACATTCGTTACAACACGTTAAAACCCGCTGAATATAAAACAGCGAGAGTCACACAAAAGCCATTTTTGATGATGGCCCGTTTATACAAAACTACGCTGGTTAATTTGGTTTCACACCCAGTTACTTTACTGATTATTTTTGTTTGGCCGGTGATGGTTTTTAATAGTGTTGCCTCGTCGTCTGGTTATGTTGAACCAATGAGTGTTATGAGCACCACAAGCCTTGATGCGATTAGTTATTATGCATTTGATATGCAATTGTTGTTTGGCACTTTACTAATGGCTTTATGGAGCTGGCAAGTAAGCTGCTTTGCTAAATACTATAATATAGCTGAGCTGATCGCTGCAACACCTCTCAAAACATATTACTTTTTAAACAGTCAGTTATTGGTCCTAGGCACTATGATATTGGTTTTTTTAACAATGAGCTTATTAGGGGCAAGTGCAGCTCAGTGGTTTTTACACAGTGCATATCAATTTGAAGTACATTTAACCATTCTATTTTTGATGGCAATTGTGCTTGCCATTATTGCGTGTGTATTTTTGTGTGTATTTAATTTGTGTCGTTCGCAGCTTATTGCGGGTTTGCTAATTGCTGTTATTTTACTGATCAAATTTACACCGATAATGACTTACTTTGGTCTCACGCATACATTGTGGAGTGTTGGTTGGACGCCTTTGCAGGCACCTGATAACTTTTGGGGTTATCGTGCAAGTATAAGTAGTTATTGGCCTTATGTATTAGTTTGGTCAATGGCGTGTATAAGTTTAGTTATAATTACGGGGGTTTTTAATCACCGAGGTGCCGGGTTGAGCCAAAGAATAATGGGGGTTAAACATTTTTGGTTATTTATTCCTTTACTTATCACTGTCGCACTATTTACTCAATTGCACTTAAAGCTGGTGGATGAAAAACCTTTAACTAACTCGCATAAGCGCGAGGCTTTTAAAGCACAATACGAAAAAGCATTCTCACAATGGCGCAATGTAGCACAGCCAAGCATTATGCACATTGATGCTAATGTAGACTTTTATCCGCGTCAGCAGCAGGCTCATTTTTCTTTAATATATACTTTAAAAAACACCCATCAACATCCTATTAAAGAGATATTGGTTGGGCGCTCTGGTTTTTATAAATGGGCCGATATTGAAATCGATGGCGCGCAAAGGGCTAAAAGCTTTCCCTTGCTTAATCAAGCTGTGTTTAAGTTTGAGAATGAAATGCAGCCAGGAGAAATACGTAAACTAGTTACACGGTTTGATGTTCATCAAGCTAAGCTTTGGCCAGTAAGAGGCCATCAGATAATAACCCCTGAATTTAGCTATATACGATCAGTGCCTTTATTGCCGACTGTTGGCTATCAAGATAATTATGAATTAACCGATCCTATACTTCGTCAGCAACACGCACTTAAAGTGAAGTCGGTGATTAGACCCACGAAGCTATTTGCTAAAACGGCGAAAGCAAGTACTCATTACCAGTGGCTTACTATGTCGAGTAAAGTGAGTACAACAAGGGGTTATCAGGTTATAACCCAAGGAGAGGAAATATCACGTACCAGCAAAGATGACCGCGAAATATTTCATTTTGAGACTCGTACACCCATAAATGCAATCCTAGCTTGGGTGACGGTGCCTTATTCTCCTGTTACCAAACAGCAAAATGGCGTGATATTAAACGTGTTTGCTAAAGATAAAAACGAGCCAGCACGAGCAGAGTCTATAGCTGTAAACCTTAGCGCAATGGGCGATACAATAAAATGGCTTAATAATATAAGCCCTTATAGAGCAAAAAAATTGAGTTTAATAGGCTCGCCTAGTGTTGGTGCTACAGGTTATGCATTGCCGCAACTTATACTTATTGAAGACAGTGTTGGTTTTAGATCAAAGCCAAGCGCTAATGCAGGCTTTGATCAACGCTATCGCCGTGCAGTTCACGAAACTGCGCATCAATGGTTTGGCCATGATATTGGTAATGGGGTATTTTCAGATAGCGCTTTTTTAGTGGAGTCTATGGCAAAGTATATTGAGCTTGTTGTTATAGAGCAGCGTTATGGGAAAGCAACAATGCAAGCGCTGGTTGAGTATGAAACAACACGCTATGAGCAAAGTATGCTGATGAACATAAAGGAGCGATCAGCCTTAGTTGATGCTACACAAAGCTTTGACCAATATTCGCGAGCAACCATTGTCTTTGCTAAGCTACGCGCTGCGATTGGGGATAAACCCATTATTAATGCGCTCAAGTTGGTTTGGAAAAATCATGGTTATCCAAACAGTCCCGCCAATTCTATGGGTTTTATACGAGCATTAAAACATGAAGCTGGAAAAGAACAAGAAAGCTTAATAAACACACTGTTTTTAGAGTAAGTACGTTTAATTTGAACATATATTTAGTAAATCAAAAGCCCTATTATTTTAGGGCTTTTTGTTGCGTGCAGATTATTTTGCATTATTTACCTGCGCTAGTAACTCTATAACTTTTTGTTGACCAAATGTTTGTGCAAATTGCTCGGCTGTTTGGCCTGCTTTGTTTTGATGCGCGTTATCGCAATCAAGTGATACAAGTGTTTTAGCGATACTAAATTCACCTCTGAATATAGCAGCCATAAGCGCTGTGTTGCCTCGGTTATCTTCTAAACAGGCATTGGCGCCTAACTGCAAAAGCGTGTTAACCGTGTTTTTATTACCATGATAAGTAGCAATCATTAATGCGGTATAGCCTTTATTGTTGTAGCTGTCGATAGGAATACCTGCATCTACAAATTGCTCTATTACGTCTATGTCGTTGGTGCGTGCTGCGGCAAAGTAATAAGCAAATAAGCTTTGGTATTGAGCTTGTGCCGAGTGTTGGTTTTTAGTTTGTGTACTTGTTATTTGTATATCTGGTGTATTTTGAGCGTAAACGCTACTGGTAAAGCTTAGCAGTAGGGCGACTATAATTAATAAATTACGCATAACCATTGCCTTGTATAAAAAGAGGAAGGGGATTATCCCTTCCTCATGGTTGTGGTTTAAATAGCTATTTAGTTGGGACTAATTGCTTTTAACTAGTTGCTTATAAGTTAGCTGCAAGTTGTTTAACCATTTTAATATCGCCGTTTACAGCTTTAGTTAAGCGTGTACCGTACTCACTATCAGCTTTGTAAAAGTGGCTAAGCATTTTGTGTTTAACTTTGCTGTTTTGCACTTTTCCTAAATCGCCTGCTAGGTTATTAACTAAGTTTGTACGTTCTTGTTTGCTAAAGCCACGATACAAAACGCCCGCTTGCGCGAAGTTTTGCTGCTTTTTAATCGCCGCTTGTTGTACAAAGCCTTTAAGCTCTGTTTGGCTTCTACGTGCAATTGGGTTTTCAGCTACGTCTTCGTGGCTTGGTTGGTAATTCACATTGTTTGTTGTGTTGCCAATATTCATTGCGCCGTCTTGGTTGTAGTTAACCACTTCCACTTTTGCACGGTTAATTGGCAGTTGCTGGTGGTTAGCACCTAAGCGGTACATTTGAGTATCTGAGTACGAAAACACACGACCTTGTAATAAACGATCTTCAGATGGCTCAATACCTGGAATGACATTTGCCGGTGCCATTGCTACTTGTTCCGTCGATTGGAAGAAGTTAGTTGGCATACGGTTTAAGGTCATTGTTCCTACTTTGGTTTCTTTAATATCTAACCACATTTTGGTTGCATCTAATGGGTTGTAATCAAAGTCATCAAGCTGCGATGGGTCAAGCGTTTTAATATAGAGATCCCATTTTGGGAAGTTGCCTTTATTAACTTCGGTGTATAAATCTTGTGTTAGATGCTGAAAGTTTTGACTTTGTACCTTAGCAACTTCTTTTGAATCAAGGTTATCAATACCTTGCTGGCTTACCCAATGAAACTTAACATACTTAACATCACCAGCTTTATTAATCATTTTGTATGCATGTACGCCCCAGCCATCCATTTTACGAAGACTTGCTGGTGTACCGTAGTCGCTGTAAACCCACGTTAACATGTGAGTAGAACTTGGTTCATACGAGAAAAAATCAAAAAAACGATTAGGATCTTGAATATTATTTACCGGAGATGGTTTTAAAGAGTGAACCATGTCTGGGAATTTAATCGCATCACGAATAAAGAATACCGGCAGGTTATTACCCACTAGATCCCAGTTACCTTGGTCGGTATAAAACTTAGTCGCAAATCCACGTGGGTCGCGCAGTGTTTCTGGGCTGCCTTTTGAGTGAATTACCGATGAAAAGCGAACAAACACCTCTGTTTCTTTGCCTGCTTGTGCAAAAGGGGCTGCAATTGTTAAATCATTAAGTTCTTTTGATGCAACAAACACACCGTGTGCGCCCGTACCGCGAGCATGTACTACACGCTCAGGAATACGCTCACGTGCAAAGCGTTGTAGTTTTTGAATTAGTTGTACGTCTTCTAACAATACACTGCCGCGCTCGCCAGCAGTCATTGAATTTTGGTTGTCGCCAACAGCCGCGCCGTTGTCTTTAGTCAGTGTTGTCGCTGCACTTGCTGGTAGTGTTATTGCAAGTGCTAATGCACTAAGCGTTAATTTAGTTTTATTTGTTTTGTTTATTTGAGTGTTCATTGTCGACCTTATCTATTTTAAAAGTGCCAGCAGTGGTGCAGGCTGTTTAACTGTTAATAAGTGTATTAACTTTATTAATTTCGGTAAAACTGATTAATTAGATTGATATGATTTAAAAAATGGATGAAATAAATTAGTGCTTTTATCAATTCCTTTTAAAAAATTTTATGCGTAAATAATGGCCCATGTCGACTATAGTATTAGCTAAACGTCTTATTGTTTGAAAGGTAAAGCTTTGTTAATGTTCGTCGATTATTCACGGATTGAAAAGGCGGGGCGACACACAATGCGCTCTATAACTAAAATACAAAAAGAGAAACGTGCTTTATGATCATCTTTTTTATCTGCCTCACTATTTTAATAATGGGTTATAAGTTTTACAGCCCATTTGTTGAAAAACAAGCCGGCTTGGATCCAACTGCTGACACACCACAAAAACGCTTTAGCGAAGGTGTTGATTACGTCGCTATTCACCCTGTAAGAGCATTTTTAATTCAGTTTTTAAACATTGCTGGCGTAGGTCCAATATTTGGCCCAATTTTAGGTGCTTTATACGGACCAGTTGCACTAGTATGGATTGTACTTGGTAATGTTTTAGGTGGCGCTGTACACGACTTCTTCTCAGGTGTAATGAGTATAAAAGAAGACGGTAAAAGCCTACCAGAAATTGCAGGCCATTATTACAACGTCGTATTTAAAGGTTTTATGCTTGTATTTACTGCCATGTTACTGTTTTTTGTAGGTGTGGTATTTATTATGAGCCCAGCAGGTTTGCTAAGTAACCTTGATTTTTTTGAAGGGACAATACTGGCAAATAATACCTTTTGGGTACTCGCTATTTTAGCGTATTACTTTTTAGCTACCTTGCTACCAATTGATAAAATTATCACTAAATTTTACCCAATTTTTGGTGCGCTAATGATTGTAATGACAGTGGCAATTGCTATTTCATTACTTATTAATGCGCCACACTTACCGGTACCAAGTGACTTTTTAGCCTACTTTGAAGCTGACCACGCACATGACTTTTTAGAGCCAAACCCAGATGGATTACCAACTTGGCCATTGTTATTTATAACAATTACCTGTGGTGCTATTAGTGGTTTTCACTCTACTCAAGCGCCTATTATTGCGCGCTGTTTAACTAACGAAAAATACGTACGTCCAGTTTATTATGGCGCTATGATGTGTGAAGGTATTGTAGGTTGTGTATGGGCACTTGCTGGTATTGCAGCGTTCCCAGAGGGTTACGCAGGCTTAAAAGCATTGCTTGATCAAGGTGGTCCAGGCTTAGTAGTAAACCATGTAGCTAACAGTTACTTAGGTGTATTTGGCGGTATAATGGCAATTATTGCAGTAGCCGTATTCCCAATTACTTCTGGTGATACAGCGTTCCGCTCATTACGTTTAACTGTTGTTGATGCGTTTAATATTCCGCAAAGCATACGTAACAGATTACTAGTGGCCGTTCCTATACTGACAATTGCGTACTTTATGACGAAGCTCGATTTCTCATTAATTTGGCGCTACTTTGCATTTTCAAACATGCTGCTTTCTACAAGCGTATTATGGCTTGCCACTAAGTACTTGTTTGACCGTGGCACATTCCATTGGATTGCCAGTGTTCCTGCTGTTATAGCAACAGCGGTAACGGTTTCTTATATTGGTACTGCCGCAATTGGTCTTAACTTATCAAGTGATTTAGGTAAACCTATTGGCGCAGCAGTCGCTGTGATAGGTTTAATTGTTTTAGCAATTGTGCACTCTAAGCATAAAGTTAAACCAACAGCGGTTTAATAATCACATAAGTTATTTAAAGCATTAAAAAAGCGAGCTATTGATAATGAATAGCTCGCTTTTTTTGTGTACTAAATTTAGGTATTACTGAGTTGCAAGTTCAAAGTAACTATTATCGTCGAGCGTTTTGCTTATCATCATAGCGCCCTCAAGCAAGCTCACTGTTTGAATAGCCGCTTTAGTAGGGTTGAGTTCACCATTAGCTAAGTGCGCAGCGCTAAGCCATGTTAGGTTTTGATTAAAAAAGCGTTTTACTTCAAGGCGTACTTTATCTGGAAGGCTATCGCTTTCGGCTCCTAGCAACCCGCATAAACACATTTTTTTATCGGTTACTAATGCACTTCTAAAAAGCTGTATGTACACATCAATAGGATTTTTACCGCTTGCTTTAAGCTCGCTTGGCTCGCCTAACGCAGCTAAAAAAGAATCAGTATATTGATGAGCAAGCTCTGCACCTAAATCGGCCTTAGTCGGAAAGTGATAGTGTACACTGGCGCTTTTAATGCCGACTTCGCTGGCGAGCTCTCTAAAACTAAAATTACTGTACCCGCCAAGGCGCACCTTGTTTTCAGCTGCTTTTAATAAAGCTTCTTTTTTACTCATTTTTAATATTTTCCTATCTGCAGTAATACCAATTTTATTAAAACATGATCATTCTATCGCATTAAACAACTCACTAACTGCGTTAAAAATTATTCATATAGAACAACTAGATGTCATAATTTTCGCCTTGTTATTGCGCTATTTTCTTAGCGCAATAATAGATCACTTATTTAATGCAATTGGTATAGTAAAATTATCGACCAGTAGGTAGTTATTTACAAGCGTTTTTACTTCTAAGCAACCCCCTAATTTTATTATGAATTAAGTTAAATCCTATAAATCAAAAAAATTTAAACGTTGACTTAAATTTAGTTTAATATTATAAATTACCTATCGGTAGGTAGGTTGCTGCCATTAATTCACTTTTAAACAATAAAGATAGAGATTGCTATGAAAATTTATGATGTAGAAAACTTTCCAAACCCACTTCGTGTTCGTATCGCTTTAGCTGAAAAAAATGCCACTGCAAATGTTGAGTTTGTACCTGTTGATTTATTAAATGGTGAGCACAGAACAGACGCCTTCTTAGCTAAAAATCCATTAGCAGGTGTGCCCATATTAGAGCTAGATGACGGCACGTTTATATCAGAAAGTACCGCTATTACTGAGTATATTGATACCGCATTTGAAGGCCCATCTTTAATGGGTGAAACCGCAAAAGAGCGTGCAGTAATTAACATGATGCAAAAGCGTGCAGAATCTATGGTGCTTGACGCTGTGGCAACTTACTTTCATCATGCAACTGATGGCTTAGGTCCTGAGCTTGAAACATATCAAAATGTGGCTTGGGGTGAAAAACAAGGCGAAAAAGCGCGCCAAGGGTTTAGCTATTTTAATGATGTACTAGCGCAATCGGCGTTTGTTGCTGGTGAACAATTGAGTATTGCTGATATTACATTGTATGCTGGGCTGGTATTTGCTGGATTTGCACAAATAGCAATCCCGAATGAGTTAACCCATTTAGTTGCATGGCAAGAAAAAGTAGCAAAACGCCCAAGTGTTGCAGCTTAATTAGGTTATTAGTTTAAAATTTAAGTGAAGTTACGCTTAGGAGCCAAATATGAAAATAGCTGCCGATTTTAGTAAACGAGTTGTGGTACATAGCGAATCGCTCCCGTGGGTTGCATCGCCAATGGCGGGCGTTGATAGGCGAGCGCTCGATAGAGTGGGCGACGAAGTTGCTCGCGCAACGACTATTGTTCGTTATGCACCTGGCAGTGAGTTTTCGCCGCATGTACATACAGGCGGTGAAGAGTTTGTTGTGCTTGAAGGGGTATTTCAAGATGAGCATGGTGACTTTGCGGCAGGTTCTTATATCCGTAATCCACCGCAATCAAAGCACAAACCGGGGTCTGAAAATGGCTGCGTTATATTTGTAAAGTTATGGCAGTTTCAGCCAGATGACCGAACGCACGTGCGTTTGCAAACAAACTTGATGCAAAGTACGGTGCATCCTAGTTTTAAAAATGTTGCCGTAACCCCTTTATATAAAGACGACTTTGAAGAGGTAAGCTTGCTGCACTTTAAGCCCAACGCCTGCATGGTTATAAACGCAAAAGGCGGAGCTGAGCTGCTAGTACTTGAAGGCTCATTTGATGAGCAAGCCGATACTTTTGTAAAAAACAGTTGGTTAAGAGTGCCTATCAATAGCTCCGTTAACGTTAAAGCGGGAAGTAATGGTGCAAAAGTATGGCTTAAAACGGGTCATTTAATTGATGTAGAAAACCAGATATCTCGTGTACAAAATGCGTAATTGAGTCGTTTATTTGAGATTGTTTAATGATTTAGTTCAGGAGTAATTAATTTTAGACGATGTACTTTTACCACTCAGCCTATTTAAGGAGAGCAGTAATGGTACACACAACACATGGTTTATCGATTGGTCTTGAACGTGCCGGAAGAGAGTTTTTTTTAAAACTCAAAGCCGTTGGTACGCTTACTCACGACGATTACAAGATAATTACCCCAATGATAAACTCAGCGCTTGGCGAAGTTAAGCACCCAGTCGTGAACGCCTTAATAGATGGTAGCGAACTTGAAGGTTGGGAATTACGCGCGGCGTGGGATGACTTAAAATTAGGTATTAAGCACTCTAAAGAATTTAAAAAAGTAGCTATTTATGGTAATAAAGAGTGGCAAGCTCGAATCGCAAAAATAGGTAACTGGTTTATATCGGGTGAGGTTCAATACTTTGAAAATGCTACCGCAGCCATAGATTGGCTGGATGAATAAATTACTTTAAAGCCCCGTAATTTGGGGCTTTAATCGTTTAAATTACATCAGCCTACTCAGGCAATGTGGGAAGTACCCCTTTATCGCTAATGTCGACACTCTTTAGGCGCAATGCCAAACGTTTGTTTAAATAAACGACTAAAATGACTCGCACTATTAAATCCAACATCAAAACAAACTTTACTAATTGCATGACCTTGTAGCAATTGAGTGCGCGCTTTTTTTAGTCTTAGCTGTTGTTGCCAAAGGGCTGGGCTAGTACCAAATGTGAGTTTAAATTGCTGATAAAACTTACTGCGGCTCATACATGCTATTTTGCATAAGGTATTTATGTCGAGCGTTTCATTTAAATGTTCTTCAATATAAAGCAGAGCATCACTAACGTTTGTTTTAAGGTGTGGTTTATCGCAGCTAGCCAGCAATAGCTCGCGGCTTTGTTGTTGTAGTAAACGGGTGATTAATTCGTTTAACGACAAATCAATCAAGTAATGGCGTTGGGCACCTTGTTCGCTAAATAAATGCACCATACGCTCTAATAATTGCTGCGTTTGAATATTGTGTTGGGTGTGCACTAACTGCGGTACATATTCAAACAAGCTATCGTGTGCAAAGTTTTGCTGCATGTTTAGTGCATTCGCCACGCTCGTTATTTTGTCGGTGCTAATTTCAATGGCTAAACAGGTAGTTGGAGTGCTCATTGATGCTTGTGGAAAATCAATTAATACGCCTTGCTCTGGCGCTAATACAAACGACTCGTGTGGTAAAAATGCTTTATGGTATTGGCTGCTTTCTACGTGCATTACCTTTTTGCCGCTAAGCATTGCACAAAACAGTAACTCGTTTGAGTGCAGTGCCACCTTTTGCGCACTTTGATACGTGTCGTAAATACTCAGCTCACTGTTATCGGCCGCAAACGTGACTTTATTTTCAATTAATACATCAAGCTGTTGGCGTTTTTTGTTTAACTGAGATGTGTGCATACCAATCCTTTAGGTTTTTATTAATGTGGACTCACAGACAATTTTTGTGGACAGCTAATCAAGTTTTTAGGCGCTTGTTAGTTTAATGTCGATTAAATATAAAGCATTTTGATTTATATAAATGTTCGACCTTTAGCTAACAACAATAAAGAGAGCACACACATGATATATGCAAATCCAGGCAGCGACGGCGCACTCGTAAACTTTAAACAACAATACGGTAATTACATTGGCGGAGAGTGGGTAAAGCCAGTGAATGGCCAATACTTTGATAATATAAGCCCAGTAAACGGTAAAGTGTTTTGCCAAATACCGCGCTCAGATAAAGACGACATAGAGCTGGCACTCGACAAAGCACATGCAGTGCGAGCGCAGTGGGGCACAACGTCGGTGACCGACCGAAGTAACATACTGCTAAAAATAGCCGATCGAATTGAGCAAAACCTAGAGTTACTTGCCGTAGCCGAAACATGGGATAACGGTAAAGCAATTCGTGAAACACTCGCTGCTGACATTCCGCTAGCGGCTGATCACTTTCGCTACTTTGCAGGGTGCCTGCGATCGCAAGACGGCACAATAGGCGAAATAGACGAAACCACCGTTGCATATCATTTTCACGAACCACTCGGTGTTGTTGGGCAAATTATTCCGTGGAACTTCCCTATTTTAATGGCTGCCTGGAAACTCGCGCCAGCACTTGCTGCAGGTAACTGCGTAATTTTAAAACCGGCTGAGCAAACCCCAGCTTCTATTTTAGTATTAATGGAAATTATTGGCGATTTACTCCCTGCAGGCGTATTAAATATAGTAAACGGCTTTGGTAAAGAAGCAGGTGAGGCACTGGCAACAAGTAAACGCATCGCTAAAATTGCATTTACGGGTTCAACGCCTGTGGGGTCACATATTTTAAAATGCGCTGCTGAAAATATTATTCCTTCAACGGTCGAGCTTGGCGGTAAATCGCCTAATATATTTTTTAATGATGTAATGGAAAAAGACGACGCGTTTTTATCCAAAGCCATTGAAGGCGCCGTGCTTGCTTACTTTAACCAAGGCGAGGTGTGTACGTGCCCATCAAGGCTGTTTATTCAAGAAGATATTTACGAGCAGTTTATTGAAAAAATACTCGAACGTACCTTAAAAATTAAACGCGGAAACCCACTTGATAGCGAAACCATGGTGGGCGCACAAGCCTCAAAAGCACAGTTTGATAAAATACTGAGCTACATTGAAATAGGTAAAAAAGAAGGTGCAGAAGTGCTCACTGGCGGAAACGTAGAGCAACTAAGTGGCGATTTAAACGGTGGTTACTACATACAACCTACGTTATTAAAGGGCACAAATGACATGCGTGTGTTCCAAGAAGAAATTTTTGGCCCTGTTATTTCAATGTCGACCTTTAAAGATGAAGCCGAAGCACTCGAGCTTGCCAACAGCTCAGAGTTTGGTTTGGGCGCTGGCGTGTGGAGTAGAAACATGAACCGTGCTTATCGCATGGGTCGTAAAATAGAAGCAGGGCGAGTGTGGACCAACTGCTATCACATGTACCCAGCACACGCTGCTTTCGGTGGGTATAAAAAATCAGGAATAGGCCGCGAAACGCACAAACTAGCACTCGATCATTACCAGCAAACTAAAAACCTATTAGTAAGCTACAGCGAAGATCCACTCGGCTTCTTTTAAAAAATTTATATACAACAACCACTCAACAATGAGCGCTGCATATTTGCAGCGCTTTTTCATTTTAAGATGTTCATTGCACCGCTTACTGCTTGTTGTAATACATAAATAGGATACTAATTGAATTAAAATGTTGAAACTTCAGCTCTCTAAATAATTCATTAACTGCGTTAAAATGTGATTTAATAATACGTACTATTTTATAATCAGCCGCTGTATATATCGACAGTAATATATATTTTGTCTGATATTACTGATCTCCACCATTTTGGTGCATTACAGCATTAATGGAAATTTCTTTGTAGTTAACTAGTTGTTTACAGATGGTTATTTGCTGGCTAAGATAAATGCATTGTAATATAGGGACATTTGCCGGTTTATAAAGCGACAAATGTCGTAGACTAAATTGTTATAACTCATAGGGAAATCATGCGTATTACTAGAGCTCTATCTCTTTTACTTATACTTTTTTCTAGCATGGCTTTTGCCGAAATCACAGCTGGCCCAGCGGCAAAACCTCAAGGAGACCTAGGGCTAGTAATTGTTGCATCTGATTCCCCTGACTATATCCATGAGTGGTTAACCACACCGTCTCAGCATGGAGTTACTATTAAAAGGCTTAAGATGGCAAAGCCAGATCAGCTTATAGTTTCGTCCTTTCTAGTTACGGGACTTTCTAGGAATGAAAAAGGACGTTACGATTTTAGTGTTTCTTTTTACGTGCTAGGCCCTAATAATAAGCCAATATTTGGGCAAAGGGATTACGCTAAAGGAAGTGGTATTCTTCCCGATAAACCGATACTTGTTATGGCAGATCCCGCGCTCGATATAGTGCTTGAGAATACGGACCCAGAAGGGAAATATTCAATAGTTGCTAAGGTCACTGATTTGGTAAGCGGTAGGATGGCTGATGATAGCTATAATATTGTGTTTGCAAAATAAGTTATAACAAACGGCTGCATCGGACAAATTTCGCTGTCACCCTTTGTGCAAAAACACGCACAAAAGCCGCCATCAAAAATTTGCTCGTTGAGCCGGGCGTTATGTTCACTAGGAAGAGTAGTGCCGATATACATTAAGTTTGAAGAATCAAATAAGCAGGTTGCGCATCTTGCAAAAGAGTATTGGGATCTCCCTACTCAAATTACTGAGTTGGAGGATTGGTTGTTTCAGAACCATTTTAATTTATCTCCATCAAAGTATATCGCTGACGTCGGGTTTAGCATTCGTGAAAATGCTTGTGGTGGCGGTGCCATTTTATCGCCAGAAGCGATGACGATAATGGGCGTACTCGGAATAAAACTTTATTTATCCGAGTACGGTGAATAACGTAAACATAACAAGCGCCTAAAATCCGACAGCTTTTACTGTCGCATTTTTTGCAAAAAACAAAGCGCGCAAAAACCTGCACCAGCAATCTGCGGTTTAGGCGGGCGTTGAGGCTGTAGAATTACTCTTTTTAGGAACGTATTCTACTATTTTAAATTGATTGCTTTTTAACCTTGAACCCATCCGTTCGCTGTGATCTAATAGATATTATTCACCCACGGTAAACTG
>NZ_JACJEM010000071.1:0-20675 GCF_014164085.1 Pseudoalteromonas sp. SG45-5
CTAAAACAACCCATTTCTTTGTTGTAAATTTCGCAAAGGGAACAACCATTTATATCAATTTACGCCTAGAACTGAATTATTTTTTCGGCGTAAAATTTAGATCACATACTTAATGGAATTGGTATAACACACACCCATCATGTAGGTGGGGTGTGTAAAAGCACTGCAAGCACCTCTACAATGTTTCTACTTCGATTCGAACTTCACGATTTAGCTCAATATTTTAGCAAATTTTCATTAAATCGTACTTTGATTTCAGAGTTGCTCGTTTCTTCTCATTTTGTTGCAATTTCATTGTTGGTTTAATAAGTGACCTGTGTAAAACTACCTGAGTTAATTTAGTAAATCAGGTGACATGAATGTCGAATATTAAAGCTTGGAAACTTATGAGCCTGTTTTGTTTGTTCGCAGTGCTTATGGGTTGTCAATCCAAAGAAGAGCAGCTGCAACAAACAATTCAAGAGTCTATTAAAAAGGTAGATACGGAGCTGTCTCAGCTTGGTACTGCCCTCGATAATGGAAGTGTACGCAATGCTGTGTTACTTAAAGAGTATGGCGAGCTTCTTAAAAAACAACAGCCAGAGCTTACAAAAGTTGTTGATGTAATTACCCTTGATGCAACCCGCCAAGGTGCACTTTATAGTGGCTTAACGCAGCGACTTAAAGATATTAAAGGAACTTACTTAATTCCTCCTTACGAAGATACGTTACATAGCATTGATTTGTTACGTGATGCATCTAAACCTACGCTATTTTCTGATGCGTTAACCGATCCTATTAATATGCTCGCTGATATGTCGAAAGGCACCTTAGCGCGTGTAGGCGCAATTAGTAAGCAAGCTGAAGGTGAGGGTGTTGGTAATCAAATGGTAGGTAACCCTAACTATGGTAACTGGCAATCAAATAGCAATGGTATTAGCTTTTGGCAATGGTACGGAATGTACCGTATTTTAGGTGATGTATTTGACCGTGTTGAATACGGAAGCTGGAGCAAACGCCGAAAGTATAGCTATTACAATGACTATGGCCGTTCGCGTTATTCAAGCCCTAAACAAATTAAAACCCAAAGCGCACTAGAAACACGCACGCGCCAAACATACCAACGCCAAGGTAAGCAGTTTACAAGCCCTTATGCGAGTAAAAAAACAGGTGCATCAGGTTTAAGCCGTAGTAGTTATACGCCAGCAAAAAGCCGCAGTAGTTATTCTCGTTCGAGCAGTTATAGCAATAGCTCAGGAACGGTGCGTGATAGCGGTAGCAGAACCTCTCGTGGCGTGAGCCGTGGTAAGTAAAAGAATAAAGTTGGAGTTAGAATAATATGTATGAATTTAATGGAATAACTATGTGGTCGCTACAAGCTCTGGCGATTGATTTTGCAATTATTGTTTTATTGTTTGTAAGCCTTAAATATATAAAAGGCTGGGTTTCAAACTTACATGCAAATGATGAAATAACAGAACGTGATAACTTTGCTTTTGGTATTAGCTTTGCCGCTGGCTTAGTGGCACTGGCGATTGTATTAACAGGTGTAAGTAGTGGTGCTTTTGCTGCAACACTGCAACAAGAAGCACTGCAAATGTTAGCTTACGGCGCATTAGCAATTGTACTTATTAAGTTAGGTCACTTTTTTCAAGATAAAGTAGCACTTCGTAAAGTAAGCCTGCACGACGAAATCGTTAAAGGTAACGTTACAGCTTCAATAATTGATTTTGGTCATGTTGTTAGCGTTGCTATCGTTATTCGCTCAGCTCTTTTATGGGTGGCTACTGACGGCTGGCATGGTCTTCCAATTGTAATTGCCGCCTTTATTATAGGTAGCGTTGTATTACTACTTGTTAGCCAGTATCGAGTACAGTTATTTAAGCGTACAAATAAAAGCGGCGACTGCCTACAACAAGCAATTGTAGATGGTAACTTAGCTGTAGGTATTCGTTACGCTGGATTTTTAGTCGGTAGTGCATTAGCTATTACTGCTGCAACAGGTGTTGCGCCATACGCTGCGGATAACATTAATGCGAGTTTACTATACTGGGCTATTAGCGCTGTTGTGAGCCTTGTCGCATTTATTATTTTGCACTTAGTGACAATTAAAATAATTTTATCTGGTTGCGATATTTCAGATGAAGTTAATCGTCAAAAAAATGTAGGTGTAGCTACTATTTCTGCAGCAGTATCATTTGCTGTAGGTATCACTATGGCAACCTTACTAGGCGCATAATCAGTGTCATCAACCAACACTCCCCCAAGTAAGTCTCGCTTACTTGGGCACGATATACTACTTATTACTGTTATGGCTGTGCTTGCTGGGTGCGGCCTTATTTATGAATACTTACTGTCTCATTATGCTGGCCGTGTACTTGGCTCAGTAGAGAGTGCTATTTACGCCATGATTGGTACTATGATTGTAGCAATGGGCTTAGGCGCTTTTTTAGCGCGTTGGTTTAAAGACGCATTCACTGCTTTTGCTTGGCTAGAAAGCATTATAGCTCTGATTGGCATGGGCTGCATTTTAGCGATAGCTAGTGTAATAGCAGTTAGTTATTCTCTTCCTCATTTGTTTTCGAGTATTTTTAATTTACCCCCTGATGTTGTACTCAATGGTTACGTATTTCAAAAGCTACAAGAGTGGTCACGTTTTCTACCTTATGTTTTTGGTTTAATACTGGGCTTATTTATTGGTATGGAAATACCACTTATAGCGCGTATTCGTCAGCATGTTTATGGTCGGTTTTTAGAAAACAACGCGGGGACTATTTATGGTGCCGATTATATTGGCGCTGGTATTGGTGCCGCCATTTGGGTAAGCATCATGCTCTCAATGCCTATAATGCAGGCTGCAGCGTGGACAGCGTTATTTAACATCATAGCAGGGCTCGCATTTTTATGGCGTTACCATACCCATGTACGCTTTGCTAAGGCGCTCTTAGTTTGCCATATAGCATTGTTGGCACTCTTTGGTTTTATTTTGGTATTTGGCAGTGGTTGGATGAACAATCTAAGCAATGTTTTATATAAAGATAAAGTAATTTATTCGCAAGCAACCAAATACCAGCACGTAGTTTTAACCGAAAGATTAAGCAAAAACCAACCTCAGCCAATCACCGATTTATATTTAAATGGGCGTTTGCAGTTCTCAAGTATTGATGAGCAAATATATCATTCAATGCTGGTTTACCCTGCAATGCTTGCCTCTAACAGACATGACCGTGTATTAATAATTGGTGGTGGTGATGGGCTTGCGCTTAGGGATGTTTTAAAATGGCCAGTGAGTGAAGTAACGCTAATAGATTTAGATGCGCAACTACTCAATTTATTCGGTCATAAAGATGGTGACTTTACGCCGCCAGAGCACATCAATAAGCGATTGCTACAGCTAAACAATAAATCGATGCATGACTCGCGAGCCAACATAATTGTAGGTGATGCATTTTTAGAAGTTGAAAAGTTACTTGATCAATCTCAGCAATTTGACACTATCTTAATTGATTTACCCGATCCTAATCATCCTGATCTAAATAAAATGT
This sequence comes from Pseudoalteromonas sp. SG45-5, assembly GCF_014164085.1. NCBI lineage: Bacteria > Pseudomonadati > Pseudomonadota > Gammaproteobacteria > Alteromonadales > Pseudoalteromonadaceae > Pseudoalteromonas > Pseudoalteromonas sp. SG45-5. The sequence continues at coordinate 3,525 of NZ_JACJEM010000071.1, forward strand.
ACAGTGACTATTTTTATAATCATGTGCGGCAGTTATTAGCACCCGATGGTGCAATGGCGGTTCAATCGACTTCACCTTACCATGCAAAAAAAGCATTTTTAAGTATAGGTAAAACGGTCAAAGCCGCAGGGTTTGGCTATGTTGAACAATATCAGCAAAACATCCCTTCGTTTGGTCAGTGGGGTTGGACTATAGCCACCAAAATGGGTCAGTCGGCTAGTGGTCGAATTAATGATGTAGCTGTTATGCCAGTGCCATCAAGGTGGATCAGTAAAGAGTATTTATTAGCAAGTTTTGTATTTCCCAACCATTACTTTGAACAAGTTAAAAGTGTTGAGGTCAATAGGTTAGGCTCTGGTCAATTATATGATTATTACCGAACTGCATGGCAAATAGAAAGCGAATTGTATAAAAATTAAAAAACAAGGTTGACATAATATGTCGGCCGTGAGAATCTTAACTCAGACATAATATGTCAAACGACAAAAGGCAGAGACATGGAATTAAATGAACTTTCAATAAAATTAGCTTCTTTTGAAACTGAAGGTGCTAACTTTGAGTCTTTCTTGATTGCCAACCCTGGCGAGCAAGATGTTTTACAAGTCATTGTTGATGGAAATGATGAACTTCCAATTTTTGTTACACAAACACAAGAGCAGCTTTTATGTATTAGCTACTTGTTTGACGAAGATGAAGTTAAAAGTGAATTACGCAACGAGTTAAACGAAACATTACTACGTTTAAACGTGCCAATTCCACTGAGTGCATTTGCTAAAATCGATAACAAATACGCGATTTTTGGTGCACTGTCGGTAAATTCATCATTAGATGACGTTACCCACGAACTAGTGACATTAGCCGATAACGCTATCGATGCACTAGAAGCCGTGACCTTGTATTTAAACGATTAATAGCTAGTTAGTGGAGTTAAGATTATGAGTATTTTAAAAAAATTATTTACAGCAGTACGTGGCGGCGCTCGTGAAGCAGGCGAAGCAATTGTCGATGCAAATGGCATTCGTATTTTTGAGCAAGAAATTGCAGACGCGCAAAATGCGCTTCATCGTGCTAAAAAAAGCCTTACTGAAGTAATGGCTAAAGAAATGCAAACTAAGCGTAAAATTAGCGCTGTAGATGCATCGATCGCTGAACATGAAGCGTATGCAGGCCAAGCGCTTGAAAAGGGCAACGAAGCGTTAGCATTAGAAATTGCAGAAAAAATTGGTGACTTTGAAGCTGAAAAAGCCGAAAACGAGCAAGTGTTATCTGGCTTTAGCAACCATATCGTTGCGCTTAAGCAGCAAGTTAAAGATGCTGAAAAATCGATTAAAGAGAATCAGCGTCAGCTTACAATGGTTAAAACCACTGAAAGCGTACAGCAAGCAACAATGGCTGTTAACAGCACGCTTAATACAAACAGCTCGTCTATGACATCGGCTCGTCAATCGCTTGAACGCATTAAGCAGCGCCAACAAGATCGAAATGACCAGCTTGGTGCTGCAAAGCAACTTGAGTCAGACGTAAATGGCGATGACTTAAAAGCAAAAATGGCTGAAGCAGGCATTGGCGACACAAGTCCAAAAAGTGCTGATATTTTAGCTCGCATCAAAGCTAAGCAAAATAGCTAACCATTACGTTTATATTTTAAAAAGGTAACCGAGTTTTGCTCAGTTACCTTTTTTGCTTAGAGGGCAGCCTTCCTATGTTTAATTTTTTCAAATCTAAAAAAGAGCCAGAACGTCAGCTTAATCATCCGAGCGATCTTAAAAAAGGCGACATGTTTAGCGTTATCGATTCATTTGCTTATCCTGCATGGTTAAAAGGTGAAACGCTACGTGTTACTGGTATTCAGACTTACCAATATCAGCACAGTAGCGATACTGAATTTGTACTTGAGACAAATAGCGGACAAGTTGTATTTTTACAAATTGAGCAAGATGATGGTGAAGAGTGGGCTAACTTTTCTATTAAAATTCAGCGAAACGAAGTTGAAGAAATATTTAGTCTTGATGAGTTTGCGCGTATTTTTGATGAAGAGTCGTTAACCCACATTACAGTGCAAAATACACCAGAGCGCTTTATGCAGTTTTTAGCTAAAAGCTATCAACAAAGCGAGTCGCCTTATGTGTGTTATTTCCATAATAAAGATTACCGCAACCAAGCATTACCTCGCTATGAGCAAGAAGGTGGTGAGCCATGTGAAATGATTTGCTTAGCGTCAGATAACGAAGGTTTTGGTTTAAATATCGAGATTTGGGATGGCGGCGAAACCGAAGTATCGCTAACGCTAACGCGTCCAATGTCAGACATTGTAGACTTGTTTCCCGGAGATGCTAAGTGAGTGATGCTAAAGACAAGTGGTTACGTCAGGAACAAGCTGTGCGTGCCACGCAAATGGCATTTGATCTAAGCAGCGAAGTTCAAAAGCTGATAAAAAAGCAGGCAATTGATCAAGAACTCACGCCGTCAGATATGATCCGTAAAATACTTGGCTTAGATGTAAAGTCTAAAAAAACGCGCCAACGTTTATCGTTTAATCTAAATGATGATGAAATAGCGCAACTGGCGAGCCGCTTTGAAGTACAAAGTGATGATAAGCGAGCCGTAAAGCAACAAGTAGCTGACTTACTAATTGCTCACACTAAAAAAACTAAGTAGCTGCACTAGATTATTATGAATATTATTTTAATAGCCTACTTAATTATTTTTGCGTTGTTTGGTACTGCGGCGAGTTATTTTGTGCGTTACATTTATGCGTACTGGGTGCTAAAAACAATGCCTATGAAGTACATTATAAAAGCGGGTATTTGTGTGGTTATGGTGATTGTAATCTCAGCGTTAATTCCGTATTTAAGTTAACGCTGAGATTAAGTTATATGTAGTTTATTATTTTATATCAAACGATTGGCATTGCTGATTAATACACAGCGATTGCACTTCAAGTACAGGAGAACAATCAGTTAAGCCTTGTGCTTTATTTTGTATGCTTTCTTGTTTTGTTATTTGTTGAGCAAGCTGTTCCGCTTCTTCTTGAGAGGTGTTTAGCGTTGAATAAACAGCATATTTACTCGGTCCGCCACAAGCACGTGCGCCGACTTCAAGGACTTTACACTGAAAACTAGCCGTACAACTGTTGTTTATAATACTGTTTAGTTCGCTATTTAAGCCCGCTAGATCTTGCTTTTGAACACTGCTTGATGGTGTAGTACTAACGCAGCCGCTCAGCAATAGCATGCTACTAGCAATACTCAAAATTGATAGATTAGCTGGCGATGGCAAACAACTCATAATGATATCCTTAAAATACACTTACCGCTGAGCCTTCAAGCTTAACACATTTATTTTCAACACACTGCGTACTAGGTGTGGTTAAATGTTGGCAAATGCTCATCATACCTTTTTGTGCATTATAGCTACTCTCAAGCTTAGTAATCTTTTCGCTAAGTGCTGTTACTTGTTTTTCAGATGCCGTTTTTACTGAGTAGACAGCAAAGCTACTAGGTCCACCGCATGCACGACTACCGACTGGGCTGACTCTACACTCCATGCTTGTATCACACTGTTTATCTGTAATTAGTGTATTTAACTCGGCTTTAGCCATTTTTATGTCATCGATTGATATGTCTTTTAAATCAGCTGTGGGCAGTTTTTCAGCAACATTACTTTTTGTATTTTCTTGTAATTTTTGCACAGCAGGCATTGATGATTCAGTTTCTGGAGTCACTTTTGTTTGTTCTGTATCAGTAGGGGCTTTATCTAAGCACGCTGTTAAACAAAGTGGTAAAAGTATAGCTAACAATGAAGTACGCATTACAAACCTTGATAGTGATGAATTATTCATCACTATCATACACACTGCATTTTTGACGGCAATAAAAACTATATAATCAGATAATTAAAGCCGTATTTTAGATCCATAAAGAACTACAATCCGCCTTGTGTAAGTTTGGTTGGGTTAAGCAGTTTCTCGAGTTCCTCGCGTGGTAAATCGGTTTCTTGCTCAGCTACATCAATAATAGGGCGGGTTTCTTTGTAAGCTTGCTTTGCTATTTTTGCCGCTTTTTCATAACCGATCACCGGATTAAGTGCTGTTACTAAAATTGGATTTTTTGCTAGGGCTTTGTCTATATTTGGCTGATTCACCTTAAAGCTGGCAATGGCTTTATCGCCCAATGCTTGCGCGCTATTGGCAAGTAATTCTATGCTTTGCAAAATATTATAAGCAATGACTGGCAGCATTACGTTTAATTCAAAATTACCCGCTTGCCCTGCGACAGTTATAGTGGCGTCGTTACCTATTACTTGTGCGCTTACCATTGCGGCTGCTTCTGGTATCACAGGATTAACTTTACCTGGCATAATAGATGAGCCCGGTTGGAGTGCTTCAAGCTCTATTTCACCAAGGCCCGCTAGTGGACCTGAGTTCATCCAACGAAGGTCGTTCGCTATTTTCATTTGTGCTACAGCGAGTACTTTTAATTGCCCCGAAAGCGCTACTATGGCGTCTTGTGAGCCAATATTATAGAAAAAGTTACTGCTAGGCGTAAATCTAATACCTACATTAGCACTCAGATTTTCTGTAAATTTTGCTGCAAATTTAGGGTCCGCGTTTATGCCGGTTCCCACTGCTGTGCCGCCTTGTGCTAACTCGCAAACACGCTCTAAACTATGTCGTATTCCTGCCGCAGCATGATTAATTTGTGATTGCCATGCACTTAGTGTTTGGTCAAACGTAACAGGCATTGCATCCATTAAATGCGTACGGCCCGTTTTAACTATATGGCCTACTTCAATTTTTTTCTTTTCTAGGCTTTGCGATAAATTTTCAAGCGAAGGAAGTAACTCATACACTACATTTATCGCACTACTGAGTGCGATAGCAGTGGGGACTACATCGTTAGAGCTTTGTCCCATATTTACATCATCGTTAGGGTGAATACGCTCATTACCTAATCGGCTAGCAAGCGTTGCAATAACTTCGTTGGCATTCATATTTGAACTTGTACCTGAGCCTGTTTGAAAAATATCAACGGGGAAGTGCTCAACATGATCGCCATCAATAATACTTTGGCATGCTTGCTCAATCGCATGTGCTTTGGCTTTATTTAGGTGTCCAAGTTCGCAGTTACTTTGTGCGGCTGCTTGTTTTATATAAGCCAGTGCGGTTATAAATTGCTTAGGCATAGAAAGACCACTAATCGCAAAGTTATTAACGGCTCGTTGTGTTTGTGCCTGGTAGAGGGCATTAATAGGTACTTGTAATTCGCCCATGCTGTCTGCTTCTACTCTAAAATTACTCATAAATGCGCTCCTTAAAAAGGGTTAAATTCGTGACTAAGAATACGAGCTTCACGCTCAAGTATTAAAAATTTTGCCGTGTTGTTATGAACTTTATAAAACCGCTTTAATGCCAACAGTGGTTTGTATAACTGATTCAAGCATTGTTTTCGAATAGCATTGTGTATAAGAGGGTCGCACATTTTGTTCATAATTTCATGATGTGCACGCCTAAGATAAAACTCTTGGAGCAAAGGATTACGCTGTTGCTCAAAATTTTTGGCTACGTTTAGGGCGGTTTCTATGTAATCGGCAACAAGCATTGGAGCATGCAGGCCAGGTCTTAAGCAATGACAAGAGAGTTCTTGATGGTAACGATATTGCGTATGTTTTAAAGGCATAAAAAAACCGACTCAACTTAACGATAATAGTTATCATTACATTTTATCGGTTTCTGTGTAAATAGTTATTCTAAAATTATTTATGGTACTGAGCGGAGCCTTAATTGTAGCCAAGAATAAATATTTGGTCTGTTTCATGTTTTGTCATCGTCTTTTGATTATGTTTGGGGTGCGAAAGCAAATCGATTACGGTAGCTCTCATATCAGCGGATTCACGATGTTCGTTGATGTTTTTTTCTGCTATAGCAACAGCTGCGTCTACAGCTGTATAAGGTGGAGTGTGCATAATAATTATCCTCTTGATTAAACTCTTAATTAACCCTATTTAGCCTGAACTTTGGATAATAAATCTATCTCAAGCAGCTATTTTCAGCGCTAACTACGTTGAATTTACTTGCAATAGGCCAGCTATTGACGCGTAAGTTCGCCTTGTTTTAACTGAAAATCTCTGGCTAGAGAAAAATAAATATCATTATGATTCAATGTATTAGTAAATATCTTAACCAGAGTTCAGGTTATTTAGGATTGATATAACTAAAGCATAATGCATACCACCGCCTTTAATTTATTATAGTTCTATGAATTCAATAGCTTTTATAGATATTCTATAAAACTTTAATTACCCAATATTATCAATTTGCGATATTGTTGTGCAATATGCTTCTCATTTGGTGCAAAGTAATGACAAAACCTTTCTCGCAAGCTTGTGAAAATAATAAAACTCCTATTTTAGACGTGCTTACCAAGGTACTTAACAAAACTAAACGATTACTTGAGATAGGTTCCGGTACGGGTCAGCATAGTGTGTTTTTTGCAGAGCAACTCCCCCATTTACACTGGCAAGCTAGTGATAGAGAAGTTAACCACGAAGGTATAAATCTGTGGCATAGCGAGGTTAGCTTAGTTAATTTGCATGCGCCGTTGCCTCTTGATTTAAACTATGACTGGCCGGTTGATAAAGTGGATGCAGTGTATACTGCTAATACCTTTCACATTGTTAGTTGGGAATTAGTTGAACTGTTTTTTAAAGGTGTGGAGCGCCATTTAGAAAGCCAAGGCATGGTATGTATTTATGGTCCATTTAAATACCAAGGTCAGTTTACTAGTTCGAGTAATGAAGAATTTAATCGCTTTTTACTTGAGCGTGATCCATTGAGTGGTATTCGTGATTTCGAAGCGGTCGAAAAATTAGCAAAGCAAGCAGGGCTCGAGTTTATTAACGATACGGCCATGCCTGCAAATAATCAGTTACTTGTTTTTAAACGGCAGTAATGAGCTACATTGCTCTTTATATATATCAATATGGCTGCGTTCACGTTTTAAATAGTCGCTTATTGCATTACTAAAGTCGCCATCAACAATATGGTGAGCCGAGTAGGTGAGTACGGGTTCAAAGCCGCGTGCTATTTTGTGCTCACCTTGTGCACCTGAATGAAAACAGCTCAGTTTGTTTTTTATGGCGAACTCAATACCTTGGTAATAACACAACTCAAAGTGCAGCGAATCTACTTCTTCGCTTGCTCCCCAGTAACGTCCATAAAGCGTATTTTTACCTACTAAACTAAGTGTTGCAGCAATCACGCTGTCGTCTTTTTTGGCCAGCATAACAACGAGATTATTAGCCATTAATGCATGTAAAAGCGTAAAAAACTCCATATTTAAATAGCCCAAATGACCAGAGCGCTTTAAGTAGGTACGTTGATAAAACTCACAAAACAATTGCATTACCTCGGGCGTAATTTGTGTGCCTTGCAGCCATTCAATAGCAATATTCTGTTGTGCTATTTTGGCTCGCTCTTTTTTAAGTGATTTACGTTTTCGTGAGCTAAGAATTTGTAAAAAGTCGTCGAAGGTTTCAAAGTTTTTATTAAACCACTGAAACTGTACACCCACTCTTAACATGGCGTGTTGCTCAGTCAATGATGTCGCTTGAGCTTGGTCGCAAAAATTAACATGCCAACCAGACCAACCTTGTTGAGCACCGTGTATGCTCAGTTGCTCAGTTATATATTGATACACAATACTTGGATCCGCATGCTCGATAGCAATACGCTTGCCTTCAATAGGGCTAAAGGGAATACCAGATAGCCACTTGGGATAATATTCTAAACCGTGTTTTTCGTATGCTTCTGCCCATGCCCAATCAAACACATACTCGCCATATGAATGGCTTTTTAAGTACCCAGGTGCGAGTGCAATTAGTGTGTCACCTTCAAAAATAGCCAAGTGATGGGGTTGCCAACCGCTTTGTTGTGTTACGCATTGGCTTTGCTCTAGGGCATATAAAAATGCATGTTGAGTAAATGGCTCATCGCCAAATAAACGTTGCCATTGCGCCTGATCAATCTTATTAATACTGCTAAACCATTGGTGCGAAAACGTTCCCATGACTACTTACCTTGTAGTTGTTCTGAGCTGTTCTACGTTTTTAATAAACGTATTAATTTGCATTTTAAGCTCGGTAAAATGAGGATTATAAGTTAAGCGTTGTAAAGCCGGATAATGTTCTAAGTTGGCGCTTGTACGTTCTCCTAGTTGTGGGTTTTTTGTTGTTTTACATGTTTCATACTGCGGCTCGTCGTTAATAAAGCTGCCACAATTACGATAAGTTGCGTTAATTCCATAATGTGGATTTTGCGGTGAGTTAACAACAGCAATATGCGACATACCATGAACCTTTTTACATTGAGGTGTTGTGCATTGCGGATTATTTACTGTGTAGTCACTAGCAAAGTCTGGCGGTAAAATATCAGTGCTTCCATAAAGTACTAAAGTATCGAGCGGCTTATATTTTACTGAATTATCTTTATGTAACGCACTTAATAACTTTAGCGTTGCACGCGTATCTATCGTGGTATCAATGTCGGAAAGTACACTAAAAATAGGTAATTTAAGTGCAGGGCGTTTGTTTAAGCTACTTACGCTTGCAAGTGACATTGCATCGTACGAAGCGGCAGCTGCATTTAAAGGAAATGATTCATACTTAGCAAAGTCTACATCGGCGTCTTTGTCTATCCAATTAACAAAAGGGATTGCATCAATCCATTTTGCAAGCCAACCATGCTTGTTATGCGGCTCAGTTGCCGGAGAATAAAACATAAGTGCTTTGATTTTAGGTGATAAGGCTTGCTTGGTTGCGTAATCAATAAGTAAAGCCGCGCCCGTAGAGTAACCAGCGAGTATCACCTCATCGAAGTCTTGCACCGAGCGTTCAACCCCGTATTTTATTGCTTGTTGCCATTGGTTAACCTCTATATTTAGTAAAGCACTTGCGGCGCTTCCATGTCCAGGTAATAAAATAGTACGCACAGTATAGCCTTGCTGATAATACACCTGCGCTAAATCGTGGTACGTAAAGGGTGAGTCGGTCAGACCATGAATTAGTAATGCAACTTTATTGCTGTTTGGATGCGTAAGCTCAAAAGGTGCAATGAGATCTGCAATAGTAGGGCGTTGCTTGCGCTTACCTTGTGTAACTAATTGCTGATAAGTAGCTGTAATAACCGGGCATGGCATAGATGCGCGAGGGTTGGCTTTATTGATATGTTTATATGCAAAATCTAAGTAATCTTTGAATGGTAAAAGGGCTTTATAGTTAAAGTGCTGGCGGTTGTGCTCATTTTCAAAACGTAATAAACCTTGTTGCTTACTTTTTGTTATAAAATTAAAGTCGCTCGCCTGTGATGTACAGTTCTGAGCGACAACAATATGAGAAAAAACACCTAAGACAAAACTAAATAATACCTTTAAAATTAAAATACTATTGTTCATTTACGACTGCATATTGGGCAAGACACTCACTAAGCTTACTGAGTTCAAGTGGTTTTGCAAGATGCTGATTAAACCCAACTGCTTGTGCATGCGCTTTGTCTTCTGGCATAACATCAGCGGTTAAGGCAATGATAGGGAGTTCTTTATCTGTTTTAAATTGCCTGATCAGTGCAGTGGCTCTATACCCATCCATTACAGGCATTTGGCAATCCATTAGGACTAAATCAAAGTTTTGCTGTTTAACTATATCAACAGCCATTTCTCCATTTTCAACAAGGTGTGGAACTATTCCTAACGAACTGAGCATGGCTTTAATGACCATTTGATTAACAGGGTTGTCTTCAGCAACAAGAATTTTTAAACAGGCAATATTAATGTTGGTGTATTCAACTACAGGGGGGGCTTGTGGTGCGGTGGTAGCCAACTCTATAGAGAGCGTAAATGTAGAGCCTTTATTTAACTCACTTTGCAATGTTATTTCGGCGTCCATAAGTTGACTTAGTTCTTTCGCTATTGCTAATCCGAGGCCTGTACCGCCAAACTGCCTTGAAGTAGAGCTATCGGCTTGAGTAAATGCATTAAAGAGGTTTTTATGTTGGCTTTCTTTTATTCCAATGCCGGTATCGATAACCGAAATAGTGAGTTGAGTTTTATTGGGTGCACTAAGTTTAGCTTCTATATTGACAGTAACACCCCCCTTACTTGTAAACTTAATCGCATTACTACATAAGTTAAGTAGTATTTGCTCTATTCGCATGGAATCGCCTATAAACCATACGTTCCCTTGCAAGCTAGAGTTAATTTTCCAGTCAATCCCTTTGTTGCTCGCGCTTTGTTCGAACATATTATTTATACGCTGTATCAGTGCATTAAAATCAAATGGTATATATTCAATAACTAAGCGTTGCGACTCTATTTTTGAAATATCGAGGATGTCGTTAATCAAACCCAATAAGCTTTTGGATGATGAGTTTATTTTATCTAAATAACCAATAAGAGTCGTCGCGCTATCGTCTTTGCGAGCAAGCGAAGAAAAGCCAATCACTGCATTTAATGGAGTGCGAATTTCGTGACTCATATTAGCTAAAAACTGACTTTTAGCTTGATTAGCTAAATCGGATTGTTTTTTTGCTTGCGCGAGTGAATGAGTGCGCTCTGTAACCTGGCGAGTAAGTTCAATTTGCTGTTGATTGAATAAAAACAACACCATTAAAATGAGTGAGCATACTGCCACTTGGAGAACGAGAAGCAGTAAAGTAAATTGGTTATTATGCTGTGCTAAAAAACTTTCTTTAAGCGCTAGTTTTACAATCCATTGTTGCCCACCAAAATTAATGTTGAAGGACATAATCCGACTACCTTTAGCTTGGTCTAAATTTTCAGCATAGTTATTATAAAAAGGAGGCTTATTTATATCTTCATAGATATCAATTGAAAACATTTCAGACTGTTGTTTGGAAATAGCCTGTTCAATAATACTGTGTATCAAAAATACACCAGTGGCATAGCCTTTGACTGTTTCTCTATTTTCATTTTGAGAATAAACAGGTGCGAATAACAAATAGGTAGGACCTGATACTTTGCTTTGCGTTAGCAGTTGAATTATTTTAGTGCCTACAGGTAAGTGACCTGTGTTTGACTTAAGTAATGGCCCTTTTAAATCTGAATTTGAAAGAATGTTGAAGCCAATAACTTTTTGATTACCACTAAAAGGAGCTATGTATTTTACAATAATAAGGGGATCATCTTTTTCAAGAGGCTCACCAACAATCTCAATACTGGAATGGTAAATACTGGATATTTCTTTGATAAAATCTTGATGCTTATTCTGTGGTATTTTTTCATTCCAGGATAATGTTTTTATAAATGAGTGCTGCTCAAGGAGTTGATCTGCGTATGAATAGAAGTCTTGTTGGCTCAACGTAGAAGATGATTGAACTTGGCTTGCTAAGCTCTGCACTGCAATAATACTTCGGTTTGTGTATCTATAAAGGCTGTTTTCTATGACGTGTACTTCACGCTCGGCAATTTTGATCGTGTTTTTACGATTTTCTTGCTCGTATAATTGTGTTGTTACTGCCACCGATATAAACAACACTGAACACACTGCGATTGTTGGAAGGGCTGAAATACTATGTTGATTTGATTTTAGTGGTAATAGCGAGAGTAAGAAAGGGGTTGCTATCAATACCCCTAAAGTATCTCCAAGCCACCAATAAATAACATTTTGCCAGTGATTATCAACGCTATAAGCCGAATTAAACTGGCTCAATGCGAATACGCCTAAATTGGCTGAAATTAAGCTAACTAAGATGGCGACAACTACAATAAAGTAGACAATATTTTTACGTTTTTTAAAGTGCAGTGGATGCCCAAGCCAGCACTTTAACAATGCTGCACCTACTATCGCCTGTATTACAACACCAAGGGCAATATACATAGCCTCATTAAATGAGCTTCCTATAAGCACCATTTCGTGAAGTGAGCTATCAAAAATATTCAAATTAAACGCCATTGCAGCTATAAATAAAGGTGGAATGAAGCGCCACCACCATATATAACAACCTACTAAAGCAATGCCTGCAGGTAACCAAATAGGAATTGTTTGCGAGTTAAATGCGAGTTTAGTGAGTGTAATGCCTACAAAAAAGTAAGCTAAAACAAAAAGTGTGTAGAAAATGATAGAGTGGTATTTAGAGTTAAAGTTTTTCACATAAGTCCCAAACAGTTTTTATTTTTATTTTATAGTTCAGTATAGCTAACAGTAAGTTATTTGGGGAGTTTTTATAAAGGCAGTTGCTTTTTACTAAATGACTGCTTGAGCACCACTGTTGATTCTATATTCGCAATGTAACTTAAACCGCCTAATTGGTGTTTTACAAACTGTTCATAGCTTTCTAAATCGTGTGCAATGATTTTTAATAGATAATCGTAACTACCTGATATTACACAGCACTCTAATACGTGGGGGAGCTTTTCTACGTGTTGTTCAAATTGCTCTGCTGCACTGACTGAGTTTTGGCTTAAGCGTACAAACGCATACACCAATACATTTAGATTAAGGGCCTTTGGGTCAAGAGCTGCATGATAACCAATAATGACTTTTTCTTGTTCAAGCTTTTTTATACGCCTCAGACACGGAGTATCAGAAAGGCTAATCCGACTCGCCAAATCTGAAATTGATATCCGAGCTTGTGATTGCAAGGCGACAAGTAATTGTTGATCTTTTTTATCTAACACAGGTGGATTCTTATTAATTATTTTTATATCAGTAGTGATTATTGCTAAGTTTACTTGGTTTTACTAATTTTTTTGGTGCTTTACCCTAATTGAACTCTGTTAGCATTTAATAAAAATAGCAGAGAATAATAATGAATACACATACAGCTATATTCGATCAATGGATAAGAACAAGGTTTGCAGCTATAAATAGCGAGCTAGAGCAGCTTTATTGGCAACAGAGCGACAAAGCCAATGTGGAAGGTATTGGGGATGCTTTAAAGCAACAATTAAAAAATGAAGGCAATGCATTAATTAGTAATTTATTAGCTGAAGGAAATACCGACCAAGGCTTTGATAGTGCTTTTGACTTACTTGGTAATGTAGGGTTGTTTATGGCTGCGTGTCGGCGTCATGAAATTACCGAACCAAGCAGAGAAACAACGTCACCTTTGATAGAAGCCTCTGCGCTGGCAATGCATATAGGTGCCTCTATTGGTGTAACCCCTCGTTTTGCGACTGCTCATTTAACGACTCATAACAAAGCGCTTAATGGCGTTTATAAACGCTTTACCAATTTACCCGATGAAAAGTTATTTCTTGATTATAATACTCAAGGTATTTTGGCCTATAAGCGAGCAAGCGATGCATTATTGAAAATATTGCCATTAGGGATCTCACACCCCTTGTGTGGTGAATTATTAAAAGTGGCAAAGCATGCACTTAGCGCTGTCATTGAATCAAATAATGCACTGTATAATCAGCTCGATACCGAGCGGTTTTTTAATTGTGTACGTCCTTATTATAAGCCATATCGTGTTGGAAAAGAGGTATACAGAGGTGCAAATGCGGGAGATTTTGCCGGAATTAACGTGATTGATATGCTGCTTGGGCTCTGCAGTGCAAATGAACCTAGTTACTCGCAAATGCTGGTGGATAAGTTTTTATATATGATGCCGGAAGATCAGCAAATATTGCGAGAGGCCATGCGCATGCAAAGCTTTATGGATGATTTTTTACAAGCTGAGCAGCATAAAAATTCAGACTGGTTTAAAACGCATGCAAAATTATTTATACAAGTGTGCAAATTGCATGGCGACACAGCCATTGGTCATCACAATCAGCTAGTCGAAAAATTTATTGCTCAGCCCTCAAAAAATATGCAACAGCAGCATATGAGTAAGGTAACAGCAAGTGGTCCGCCGCTTCATGTATTACTTGATTCGCTCGAAAAATTAAGAGATAGGCGATCCAGCGCAAAACGTGATGATATAAAAACACGCTTTGATGATCTCAACACACTTAAACAGTGGATTAAATAACATGCTTAAAAATGACTTTTGTATGGCTAATGGCTGCTACTTATTAAACCATTCTGTAGGGCGTCCACTTAAAGATACACAACAATATTTAGCTGAGCATTATTTTTTACCATGGGAGAGTTCAAATAAAGAGCCTTGGCAGCAATGGTTGCCAGCGGTTGAGCAATTTACTATCGCACTTAGTCAATTATTTAATACGCCTAGCTCACAGTTTTGCCCTCAGGTAAATTTATCTAGCGGCTTAACAAAGTTGCTTATGTCACATTCTCGACTGCAACAAAAAAATTGCAAAGTACTGATGGCGCAAAGTGATTTTCCTAGCATGGGTTTTGTTATGCAAAATGCACTGCCAGCATGCGCACAAATTATATTTATACCTGAGCATGAGGATTTAAGTGATATTAATGTTTGGTCGCGATATTTAACTGCCGACATCGATTTAGTTTTTATAAGTCATGTATATTCAAATACTGGTGTGCAAGCGCCTGTGCACGACGTTGTGGCACAAAGTAAATTAGTGAATAGTTTATCTATTATTGATGTTGCTCAATCTGCAGGTGTTATACCGCTTGATTTAAGTGCACTTGATGCTGACTTTATGATTGGCTCAAGCGTTAAATGGTTATGTGGAGGTCCAGGGGCTGCCTATTTATGGATTAACAAAAACCAACTCGAGTGTTGCAAGCCTAAAGATGTGGGATGGTTTTCGCATCAAAATCCATTTGAGTTTGATATACACCATTTTGAGTATAACAGTAGTGCACTCAAATTTTGGGGAGGAACCCCTTCGGTTGCACCTTATATTATTGCTGCTAATAGCATTAATTACTTCGCAAAACTTGGCGTTGAAAAAATAAGAGCGCATAATTTTGCAATGGTCACACTTATTCACGAACAACTCGGTGAGTTTGTTTTTTCGCCAATATCGATTGAAAAGTGTAGTGGTACTGTGATTTTAGACTTTAAGGGAGAACAAGACATTGTGTTTCAGGCACTAGTTAACAAAGGTATAAGTGTTGATGTGCGTAAATATGGAATTCGGGTGTCACCACACATATATAATACAATAGATGACATGCTCTTATTTATCCTAACTGTAAAACAAGCTATTAGGGGCGTTGACTAAGTTGTAATTTTTGCTGCGTTAGAAACTTAATTTGTTGTTGCGCCTGTTGAATTACAGGCTCGTAAGATTGCTTTAAGGACGTTATTTTAGTGGCAATTGCATCAGCAATAGATGAAGCGCCCAAGCGGTTTGCTTTATCTTGTGTCATATAGTTTATTTGTTGTTTTTTATCATTATATTCTTTTTCATATTGTTTAATAGAGCGTTTAAGATTTGCTATTTTACGATCAATTTTCTGAATTTTTAAATAATCATCTACAGATACACCCACTGTCTTATTATCTGGCACTTTCGTGCTATTTGTTTGCGTTATATTAGGCGCTTTAAGTGTAATTGCTTTTGCATTTTTAGCGCACGGAGTTTGACTAAATGTAGGTATGCCTTTAATAACACACTTATAAACAATAATGTCTTCAGCAAGGCAGCTAAATGTGATGGTTAAGCAAAGTGATAACAGTATGGCTTTAATCATAGTTAAACCTAAATTGGCTTAAAGTTAGACCAATGATGCACTACGCAATTGATTTTCACAATTTGTTTGAGTAAATGTGAGGGCGAAGGGTTAGAAATCTCAGAGAAGAGGTTTTTGGTTATACACTTTATGGTTAGCCTTCTGAGGGATTTTTATGATAAATTTTAGGCATAAAAAAACCACAATTAAGTGGTTTAAATTGAGTATGGTGGAGAGGGAGGGATTCGAACCCTCGATAGAGCTACAAACTCTATACTCCCTTAGCAGGGGAGCTCCTTCGGCCACTCGGACACCTCTCCAACGCATAACCGTTTGTATTGATGGAGATAGAAAAGCCACCAATTAAAATATGGTGGAGAGATAGGGATTTGAACCCTAGATGGGCTATAAACCCATGCCGGTTTTCAAGACCGGTGCATTCGACCACTCTGCCATCTCTCCGTGACGCAGAATAATACTTAGGTGACACCCTCGTGTAAATAGCAAAAACAACTGTTTGCTCAAAATTCGTACTTAAATGAGGTTTTTTTTTTAAATAAGGTGAAATTGAGGTTATTTTTAAAGAAATAAATAGGTTGCAGCAAACGGAGGGAACTAAAGAAGATACTTCATTTAGTGGTTGGGTGTTTGCTGCACCGTATAAATAATCATGGTTGAGGTGATTATTTATATTGAACTGCACCGCCAAGTGCTAGTTTTTTACCAAAACGGTTAAGTCTAGCTAACATTTTTGCTTTACGGTTAGTTGGTTTAACTGCAATGTGAGTTGCCACTGTTTGGTTTAATGTATTAATTGGGTTCATTATCTTGCTCCGGGTTGTGTCTGTTGAGAACGAATGCATTTTGCGCGTTTTTTGATTAAAAATAAAACGATAAAAATTAGGGTCGAGTCATTAGATATATTAATGCGAATTTTATTTTGTTATCATTTTTTTACTTTTTATTTTAATAGTTATGAATATAAATTTGATGTGATATTGTTTTTAGTTTATTTGTTACAGCTAGTTAGGTGTTTCTATTTTGTTTTTATGCATTTTATAGAATGTTTTTTGAATTTTCATTCAGATTAAAATATTTTGCACGAAACTTTTTTTTGGTACTTTTTTATTATGTGGTTAAATAAAAAATATTTATAGTTATTAATTTAAGTGTAAAAAATATAAAAATAATTAGATTTTATTAGGGTCTACTTATCTTTAAGGTTGCATTTACAGCAGTGTATTTGGTTTTAGGCAGGCTAGCGTCTATGGGGTGTAATTATACCAATTTTATTAAAAACATGATCATTCTAGCGTATTAACTCACTAACTACGTTAAAAATTATTTATATAAAACAACTGTGTATCATGGTTTTAGCCTTGTTATTATCTTTATAATAGATCACTAACTTTATGCAATTGGTATTATTCTCTATAAAACAGGTGCAAGGGAGAAGTGCTAAATAACCTGAACTCTGGATAATAAATCTATCTCGAGCAGCTATTTTCAGCGCTAACTACGTTGAATTTACTTGCAATAGGCCAGCTATTGACGCGTAAGTTCGCCTTGTTTTCACTGAAAATC
>NZ_JACJEM010000072.1:0-20348 GCF_014164085.1 Pseudoalteromonas sp. SG45-5
GCGTTTTGGACCCACCTGACTCCATGCCGAACTCAGTAGTGAAACGAAACAGCGCCGATGATAGTGTAGCATTTGCTATGTGAAAGTAGGACATTACCAGGCTTCAAATTGTAGAGAGCCCGAATTTAACGATTCGGGCTTTTTTACGTCTGCAGAAAAGTAAAATTTGCGCAATTAACACACATTCATATCGCGATACAAAGATAGTGTAGCATTTGCTATGTGGCTCTCCACCGCT
Organism: Pseudoalteromonas sp. SG45-5; assembly: GCF_014164085.1. NCBI lineage: Bacteria > Pseudomonadati > Pseudomonadota > Gammaproteobacteria > Alteromonadales > Pseudoalteromonadaceae > Pseudoalteromonas > Pseudoalteromonas sp. SG45-5. The sequence goes on from NZ_JACJEM010000072.1 coordinate 239, forward strand.
GTGGGCACTACGACATTACCAGGCTTCAAATTAAAGAAACCCGTTACAGCAATGTGACGGGTTTTTTGCTATCTGGGATTTAGTAAATAGCCAAGAGCCCATGCCGAACTCAGTAGTGAAACGAAACAGCTCGAAGGCGAGCCCCAGCCAACGATAGTGTAGCATTTCACTGTGGCTCTCCACCGCAGTGGGCACTACGACATCACCAGCTTCAAATTGTAGAGAGCCCGACTAGAAATAGTCGGGCTTTTTTACGTCTTCAGAAATGTGAAATACGCGCAATTAACAGACACCTATTCAACACCCATCACGTAGGTCGGGCGGGCGCAGTGACTCCCAACGCTAAAAGCATTAATGAACTGGCTTATCAACGCGTCTGTTTGCAAAGTATCAGGTATACAGCAGCAAATAAGTAGCATATATAAGCAAATTTGTATTAAATCTAATCACTTAATAAAATGATATTGGTATGATTGATAAATAATCAAACCATTTCTTTGAAGGCTATATGGGCTGCTAAACTCATCAGCCCATATATTTAATAATCAGCCAAGTAGTTAGCTATTAGACAAAAATACAGTAAGTTTTTTACCTATTTTTAAATGGTCACTTGAAAGGTTATTCCATTGTTTTAGTTTATTAATACTGACTTTGTAATACTTAGCTATTTTCCATAAGCTTTCGCCTGATTTAACTTTATGCTCGATTTCTTGCTCTGCAAGTATAGGGAGTATCAGCTTTTTCCCTGCGCGAATACGATTGCTTTTTAGATTGTTAAAGGCCTTTAACTGATTAACTGTTATTGCATAGCGTTTAGCTATGACACTGAGGCTGTCGCCAGATTGAATAGTGTAGTGTTGCCATAGACTGTAATCATTACTTTTTTGATTTGCGAGCATTGTTTTAAACTCTATTTGCTCATCGGCAAGAACAACGATATGAGGTGCATCAATAACTGCTGGAAAGCGGATCACACCGTAATTTAATGACTCGAGTTGTTGCCACTTCTCTTTGTTATCTATGATAACGGACCCCGAAACTGGTATTACCGCAATGGTATTCTTATTTGCTATCGCAGGAAATACCATTTTTTGGCTTTTGAGTAGTTGGGCTGCAGCAAGTAACTTAGGGACATATTGACTTGTTTGTTTAGGTAGTTTCAAGCTGAAGAAATCGGTTGGCTTACCCTGCCTTTTATTGTTTTTAATTGATCTTAAAACTCGGCCTTCACCTAAATTATAAGCCGCAATAGCATGATACCAATCGCCATCGAAACGTTTGTATAAATACTCCATAAAATCCAATGCTGCACGAGTACTGTCTATCACGTCTTGTCTACCGTCATACCAAGGTGAAATTTTTACTTTAAAATACTTAGCAATAGAGGGCGTTAACTGCCATAGACCAGACGCATGTTTATGAGAATAGGCGCTTGCATCAAAATCGCTTTCAATAAGTGGCATTAATGCCAGCTCTATTGGTAAATCTCGTTTTTCTATTTCAGTCACTATATGATAAAGATAGGGTGTAGCGCGGCGGCTTATTTCATCCATATAATTAGGATGAGATAAGTACCAAGCAATGCGCTTGTTCACATCGGGGTGGTTTGAATTAGCAAAACTTAGCTGTGCGCGAATACGTTGCCAAACATCGTCCAGCTCTTTAGGATTTAAAGGCGCGATTTGTTCAATTGCTTTACTTTGTTGATTAACAACAGGGTTAGCTTTAATAATTGTTTTAGGGGCTGGTTGTTCTGGTGTTGTCTCACAGCCAGATAAAATAAAAATCAGTGGCAAAATACCGATATATCGATTTAAAAACACGTAAAAACTACTCCGTAATATAAATGCAGCTAGCTAAAAGCCGGTTAGCTTAACATAGGGAATGTGAGATGGGGCTAAATTTAAGCATGCTTTAAACTGCTCATTATAGCGACGAGTTAAGGTAACTTGATGATTATAAAGTTTTTAATTTATCTGCTATTTTGTCTGATTGAGCGTGTAGGTGTGTGGATGAGATTAAGTTACCTAGTTGTTGTTCTATTTCTGCCACCTTATTTAAGGATATAGTGAGATCTCTAAGCACAGTTACTGTATCTCCCAAATTAGTTTGAAGTTGCCTGTCGAGCTGTAAGCTTTGCGTATACGCGGCCTTGGCTGCGGGCAAACCCCCGAGTTGCTGCTCAATGTTGCCAAGATTATCAAACGAGACAGACAGGTCCCGCAATACTTGTGGTGAGTCACCAAGGCTGGTGTGCAGTTGTTGGCAAATAGTTAAACCTTGCGTATACGCAGCTTTGGCTGCGGGTAAATTACCAAGTTCTTGCTCAATATTACCAATCTTATCAAACGAGACAGACAGGTCTCGTAATACTTGTGGTGAGTCACCAAGGCTTTTTTGCAGTTGTTGGCGAATCGCTAAGCTTTGCATATACGCTGCTTTGGCGGCGGGTACATCCCCGAGTTGCAGCTCGATGTCGCCCAAATTATCAAACGAGACAGACAGGTCTCGTAATACTTGTGGTGAGTCACCAAGGCTTGTTTGCAGTTGTTGGCAAATTGCTAAGCTTTGCATATATGCGGCCTTGGCTGCGGGTACATCCCCGAGTTGTAGCTCAATGTTGCCTATCTTATCAAACGAGACAGACAGGTCCCGTAATACTTGTGGTGAGTTACCAAGGCTCGTTTGCAGTTGTTGGCGAATTGCTAAGCTTTGCGTGTATGCCGCTTTGGCGGCGGGTACATCCCCGAGTTGCAGCTCAATGTTGCCTATCCTATCAAACGAGACAGACAGGTCCCGTAATACTTGTGGTGAGTCACCAAGGCTTGTTTGCAGTTGTTGGCGAATTGCTAAGCTTTGCATATAGGCGGTTTTGGCGGCGGGTACATCCCCGAGTTGCAGCTCAATGTCGCCCACATTATTAAACGAGACAGACAGGTCCCGTAATACTTGTGGTGAGTCACCAAGGCTCGCTTGCAGTTGTTGGCAAATTGCTAAGCTTTGCGTGTATGCCGCTTTGGCGGCGGGTACATCCCCGAGTTGTAGCTCAATGTCGCCCAAATTATCAAACGAGACAGACAGATCTCGTAATACTTGTGGTGAGTCACCAAGGCTTGTTTGCAGTTGTTGGCAAATTGCTAAGCTTTGCATATACGCGGCCTTGGCTGCGGGTACATCCCCGAGTTGTAGCTCAATGTTGCCTATCTTATCAAACGAGACAGACAGGTCCCGTAATACTTGTGGTGAGTCACCAAGGCTCGTTTGCAGTTGTTGGCGAATTGCTAAGCTTTGCGTGTATGCCGCTTTGGCGGCGGGTACATCCCCGAGTTGTAGCTCAATATTGCCTATCTTATCAAACGAGACAGACAGGTCCCGTAATACTTGTGGTGAGTCACCAAGGCTTGTTTGCAGTTGTTGGCAAATTGCTAAGCTTTGCATATACGCGGCCTTGGCTTCAGGTAATTGGCCAATATTACTTAGTAAGTCACCTAATCTATCTAAGGCGATACTCAAATGCCTTTTTCCTTGGTTTGTAACCGTACTTTGCAATTGTTCTATCTTGGCCCTAGTTTGGTAGATAGCTTCATCAAGTTGCACTGATGATAATAGCGGCTCATGTGAAGTTTCAGCTTCAGTTTGCGACAGCTTAGTATTTAATTGAATGTTAAAAGGTAGTTCAATTATTTGTTGGCGAACACTCCAGATATCAGGCGCCCAAGTGACAACATTAGCTGCACATTTATAAGGTAGCTCAATGAAAATAGGGCTCTTTACAATATCTTCCAACTGCGAACGGCGTTTATTTAAAGTTGCTAAGGTTTTGGCTCTTAGCGTATTCCAAATCCCTTCTTGATCTACTTGTGTTAGCGCTAACCAAACGGGAGAGTGGCCTGCGTTAGCATCAAAAATTTCATCGATAACTTTATTTGGTAAATCTGTTTGAGTTATTGGTTTTATACGGCGTAACGGTTTACTGTGACTGCGCATAAAGTCATCTAGCCGCTGTTTAAGGGCAAAACTCGCTTGAGTATTTTCAACAAATACAAAAAAAAGAGAGAAGTCTTCGTGCCACTCAAGTGTAAGTTTTAACTCTGACCAGATGGCCTCAAAATCATGATTGTGCATCAAAGTAGTCGTTCATAATTGGAGGAACTTGGTACCAAATACTACCATTTTGATAATTTAAGACTAATGAATGATCAAATAAACGAATAATTGGTGGTAAGTCGCTGGCAAGGTCATTTATATATTGTGCTAGGTTACCGCTGTGCTCTCTGCAATGAATTAACCATTTTCTATCTTGTGCATTTAACCATTGAACATTTTTAGTTTCTTCTAAAATTGCTTGCTTAACAGGAGTGCTATTAACTCTATTTACAGGAAAATTGACTTTACCAAGTACTGCTTTTTTAGTGGTATGGCGTATTAAAGCAAACATCCGACGAACGTTACCACCGCATAGCCATGCAAACTCCTCTATCACGGGCTTTGAGATATAATTTTCCCACTCAGGAAAACGTTTTTCTACGACACACACCATTTTTGCTATACCTTCTGGGTTTTTCTCAATTGGCTTTTCTTTCTTAGGTGTTTGCATAACTTTAAAATTAGGCAACGAAAAGCTCCCAGAATAAAATTGATCAATACTAGGAAGTACAGCATGGATATACGGGGGAACAGTGTAAATGACGGTAATATTTTCAAAAGATAATCGGGCAGGAGAGTTAAAAAATAAGTCTTTAAGGGATTCAAATAATACGTTTTCTTGACCATTAGGTGCAGACAGCCTTTCTAATGAATCAACAACAAGAACAACTTTATCTTGATTGGTATATTGTTTAACTGATGCAGCGACATCGTTTGCAAACTTTATGGCCTCTTGAAAAAACTTATTTGAGCTATTAGCAAATTTTATTAATTCTTGTTTAAAAGTTACATTTTCCTCTAGAGAGAACTCAACCTCAGCCCCTGCTGCTTTTAGTTTAGGTTTTAGCTCTACTTTTGAGTCCATTGCTTTTTTTGTGCGCTCCCAAATTGTTTCAGTAAGGAAGTCATCACCATATGCTTTTTTAACGGCGTGAGATAAGCCTGCTAATGCAGTGAAAATTAATTCAGTTTGAGTAATTGCAGGCTCATTTAAATCTAAAAAAGAGTCTGCACTACAGTAAAAAGCCGGTATGTTTTTTACTTTGAGATCAGCTAATAAACGCTGGAGTTCAGTGGTTTTACCTGCACCTCTAAGTCCAGAGAATAAGTAACAGCCAGGTGTATCTTCCCATTCGATAGCCTGTTTCATATCTTCAACACTGTCGTGAGCATCATCAGGAGCACGATTAACATAGTAATTTAATATATCATCGCGTTTAGCTGTATCTAAAAATGAATTATGAAAATCTCTAGGAGTACTCATCAAATGTCTCATTCGTTTGTGTTCGATCTTAATTAAGGTAAAGATAACACGCAAGATAAATTAGTGTCACTAGATTACTACTGTATATTGATGTGTGTTACCCAAACACACACCTAAAACATGCACCTTGTGGTTTTTGTACATAAACCAAATCACCGCCGTGGTTGAGCATAATTTGCCGCGACAAGCTCAAACCAATACCCGAACCTTGTTGTTTGGTAGTAAAAAAGGGCACGAACACCATATCAATAACATGTTCAGCAATGCCAGGTCCGTTATCGCTGACTTCAATGTAAAGCTGTTGTGCGTGATTTTGTGCGAGGGTGAGTTGAATCGTTGGTGTTTTATTAGGGTTTTGCGCGTTATGTTGTTGGCTTGTGGCGAGTACTTCAAGTGCATTTTTAACTAAGTTAACCAGTACTTGTTCTATTTGGCTGTTGTCGAGCATCACTAATTGTTGGGTATTAATATTAAGCTCAAAAGTAGTACCTTGCCTAAGTGCTTGTTGCTGATGCAATGCAACTATTTGTGTGAGCACACTAGCTAAATTATAAGGCGCTAATTTAGGTGTAGGTAAGCTACTTACTTGACGAAAGCGTGCTATAAAATCACCTAAATGCTCAGTGCGAGACGCAAGTGTAGTGAGTGCGAGTTGTAAGTCTTGCTTATCTTCAAGCTCATCAAAGCACAGCGTTTGCGGTAATAAAGTGGTGCACGTGTTAGCGAGTGATGAAAGTGGCGTTATAGAATTCGCTATTTCGTGAGTTAGTACTTTAGTTAAGCGCTTATAGGCCTGCTGCTCTTTTAACTGCAATTGGTCGTGAATAGACTGTATGCTGACAACGCGGCGAACTTTACCTTGAATTTCGGCGATACTGAGTGCAATTGATAATGTATCTTGTTGTTCACCTGTTTGCCAATGCAGGGTATTACGTACGTTTCGATCGGCTTTTAAAAGAAGATCACCCACGGCGCCTAATTCACTCAAGTGCTTAACGTTTTTACCTAAAAGCTTACTTACAGCGGGGTTTGATTCAATCACTTGGCCACTGTTATCAGACACCAATACAGCCAAATCGACATGAATTAGTAATGCTTGTAAAAACTGAGCTTGTTGCTCGGCATTAAAGCGTGCGGTTTGCATTTGTGCTTTTACTTGATCGAACTGCTGGCGCATTGGGTGATACTGGCTAAGACCCAGCGTACTATCGCCATTAGCGAGTGCGCGAATAACTATTTCAGCTTGTTTTTGTTGGCGAGTAAATAGTGTGAAAATATGGACGCTCAAGGCAATACTAACCAAGACGACTAACAATAATGTTGCCGAGAAACCTTTATTAATAAGTAAGTAGCACAGTAATGCACTAAAGCTGCTTAATGCGACTAGGTTAAATCCGAGGGAAAAGTAAGGTCGCATGTTTATAATCCATACTTTTCAAGGCGGCGATACATAGCACCGCGCGTTAAACCAAGCGCTTTGGCAGCGTGGCTCACATTGCCTTGGTGGTGAGTAAGGGCTGCACGAACAGTGCGTTGTTCAAGTGCCTCTAAATCAAAAGTATCGTATGCATTATTATTTTCGATTGGGTTATTAGTGCTGTTGACCTTACTTGTAGTATTACCAACCACTGACCTCACATCAAGATTTTCGCCTTCACTTAATATTACCGCGCGCTCTATAGCGTGGGCTAGCTCACGCACATTGCCCGGCCATGAGTATTGGCAAAGTGATGTCATATCACCTGCCGCAATGGTTAAGTCGCGTTTGTATTTCTGTGAAAAATGATTTAGGTAATAATCTACTAGTAATGGTATGTCATCACTGCGCTCACGTAAGGCAGGTAATCTAATTTCAACAGTATTAATACGATACAGTAAGTCTTGACGAAAGCGACCGTCGACGACGGCTTGCTCAAGATTATCGTTAGTGGCACAAATAAGGCGAATATCAATATCAATTGTTTTACTGCCGCCGATCGGAGTTACTTGGCGGTTTTGCAATGCGGAGAGTAACTTAGCTTGATGTTCAAGGGGTAAGTTACCTAACTCATCTAAAAATAAACTGCCGCCTTGAGCCAACTCAAATTTACCAATTCGATCAGCTTTAGCGTCAGTAAACGCGCCTTTTTTATGGCCGAATAACTCACTTTCAAACAGGTTTTGCGCCACTGCGCCCATATCTAAGCTCAAAAAGGTGTGTTCGCTACGCATACTTGCTTGATGAATTGCGTGAGCGGTGAGCTCTTTACCTGTACCACTTTCGCCAGTGATTAATATATTTGCGTCGGTTTTGGCGGCTTTTTCAATGGTATTAAATACTTGCTGCATTGCTGCGCTTTGCCCTAAAAACTCAAATGATGGCGTGTTTAATGCCTGATTAAGCCCCTGCTTTTGGCGAGTTAGTTTACCAACTTGTTGCTTGTCTTTTGCGTGCGAGAATGCAGCAGCAACCGCGCCAAGTAATTGCTCATTTTGCCAAGGTTTAGCAATAAAATCAGACGCACCTGCTTTAATGGCATCCACCGCAAGCTGAATATCACTGTAAGCGGTCATCAGTAGCACCACGATATTGGCGTCTTGCTCAATGATTTTTTTGAGCCAATAAAACCCTTCCTTGCCGCTAATCGAATCTTGGCTAAAGTTCATATCCAATAAAATCACGTCAATGGGCTGATCGCTTTCTCGTTGCTTGCTAATAATGCCAGCAATATCAAAGGGATTATCAGTAGTTTTGACGCTTTGATAGTGTTGCTTTAATAGCAAGCGTGCTGCAATGAGAATATCGGGATTGTCGTCAACAATTAAAACTGAGCCTGTGTGTTTCATGGGTTTTATTTTTATAGAGTTTTATTTAGCCTAAAACAAAAAAGGAACAGTGTCCATAAATGGACGCTTATTAAAATAAAAAGTGTTCTATAAACGGACACTTAAAGTATCTATCGGTATAAGGTGTTATTCAAGCTGTTGTAATTAAAGAATAATTAAAGTTGGCATACGCTTTGTAATAGCAATAGGTAATTAGTTAAATTAAACCTGTATCAAGGCGGCAACATGGATAAGAAAATAGAACGCTCATTTACTCAAAAGTATTTTAAAAAATTCATCTTTGCAACGATGGCCTTAGGTGTTGCGGCGGCTGCGTATGGCTTTACGCAAACTAGCGATACAGGTCGTAGCCAACATGTTGAGCGCAGTAGCCTCACCGTTAGCACAGTAAAACAAGGTGCATTTAAAGATACGTTGAGCTTACGCGGTCAAGTGGTGCCAAAAACCAGTATTTACCTTGATACTATCGCCGGTGGCCAAGTTGAGGAGCGTTTGGTAGAGCAAGGCGAATTTGTAGAAGCAGGCCAGCCCTTGGTGCGCTTGAGTAATACTAACTTGCAACTTGATGTTATGGGCCGTGAGGCTCAAGTAACAGAGCAGCTAAATTTTTTACGTAATACGCAAATGACTATGGAAACCAGCCGCTTAAACTTACGCCGAGACTTATTAGAAATAGAGTTAAAGATTACGCATTTAACACGCCGTTTAAAACAAACTAAACCATTAGTTAAAAGTGGGGTGTTGGCGCAAGATAAATTAGCCGAACTTGAGGAAGATTTAAGTTATTACCATGCTCGCAAGGAGCTAACGCTTGAGCGTCAAAAGCAAGAAAAATCAATACGTGAAGTGCAAGTTGCACAGCTGTCAGACAGCGCTAAAATGCTCGAGAAAAACCTTCAATTTGCTCGTCGAAACCTCGATAACTTATTAGTAAAAGCACCGGTATCCGGTTATTTAAGCGAGCTTGATGTAGAAATTGGCGAATCAAAAAGTAGCGGCGCACGACTCGGACAAATTGATATTCCTAACGAGTATAAATTAGTGGTACGTCTTGATGAGTTTTACTTAAATCAGGTGCAGCGCGATATGGCTGTGATGATTGAACTTGATGATGACGCTATTACTGCCAAAGTGAGCAAAATCGATAGCCGCGTACAGCAGTCTCAATTTCAAATCGAAGTGGACTTACCCAGTAACACTAAAAGTATTAAGCGTGGCCAAAGCATCGACCTTGAGTTAATGCTTGGCAACAATAAAAACGATGCCTTATTACTTAATCGAGGCGCATTTTTCACAAACTCGGGTGGTAATTGGGTTTACGTAATTGAGCAAGGTAGTGATAAAGCACTGCGCCGTGATATTCGTTTAGGTAAAAAAAATCAACATTATTTTGAAGTGCTTGAAGGGCTAAAAGCAGGGGATCAAGTGATCACCTCAAGCTACAGCAACTTCGAAAAAGCACAACAACTACAATTTTAAGGATAACAACAATGATCAAATTAACTAATTTAAGCCGAGTATTTCGTACTCAAGATGTTGAAACAACTGCACTAAGCAATATTACTCTAACCGTAAAGGAAGGTGATTTTTTAGCAATTATGGGCCCATCTGGCTGTGGTAAATCAACCTTATTATCTATTTTAGGCATGTTAGATTCGCCAACGAGTGGAAGCTTTGAGTTTGCAGGTGCTGACATTGCAGGTTATAGCGAAAAACAATTAGCAGAGTTACGTAAAGCTTCAATTGGTTTTGTATTTCAGAGCTTTAACTTAATTGATGAATTGACAGTTTATCAAAATGTAGAGCTGCCTTTGCAATATCAAAAAATTTCAAAAAGTGAGCGTAAAGAGCGTGTTGAAACCATTTTAAAGCGAGTGGGTATTGATCATCGAGGCGATCATTTACCGCAGCAGTTATCGGGTGGTCAGCAGCAGCGAGTGGCAGTAGCGCGAGCTTTGGTGATTAACCCTAAGCTAATTTTAGCCGATGAGCCAACCGGTAATTTAGACTCAAAAAATGGTGATGAAGTAATGGCAATGCTCCGCGAATTAAATAAAGAAGGCACTACGGTAATTATGGTTACGCACTCTGATAAAGAGGGTAATTACGCAGATCGTCTAGTACGCCTACTTGATGGCCAAGTGATGCTTGATAAAGCAAATAACGTACAACAAACGGTGGGGGTTGCATAGCATGTTTGTAAGTTACTTTATTACAGCGCTGCGTTCGTTCAAACAGCAAAAACAACATTTTATTTTAAATGTATTAGGTTTAAGTATTGGCTTAGCTTCAGCAATGTTAGTGGGTTTATTTGCAAGCTTTGAGGCCAACGTTGATCAGCATCAACCAAATGCACAGCAGACATATCGTCTTTCGCAGCATTTTCGGGAGATGGGCGTTGATGCACCAATTACCAACTATTACGCTATAAAAGAGCTTGCTAAAAATACAGCTATTGAAGATATTTTTGCATTAGAGATGCATCCAAGGTTATCGGGTGATTTTAGCGCTAATGGCAATTACTACAAAATGGAAGGCTTATTCGCTACGGGCAAAAACATTACTGATTTTATAAGTTTGGATGTGCTCCATGGTGATTTACAAGACTCGCTCAGTGAACCGAATAAAATAGCGCTTAGTGAGCGTGAAGCTATTCGGATCTTTGGTCGCACAAATGCTATTGGCGAAACATTAACTAAAGATCAAGTGACTTACACTGTGACTGCCATATTTGCTAACTTACAAGATAACACTCATTTTGCATTTTCGGGATTGGTGGCAATGCAAAATGAGACACCTAATTATCAAATGAATAACTTTTATGTTTATGTACGCTTCTCTGCTAATACTAATCTTGTCGCTGAGCAAGCGCAGTTAGCGCAGGCCTATCCCGCGCTTGTTTATCCTAGTCAATCTTTGGGATTTGTAACCTTAACTTTTCAACATTTGCCTGGTATTCACTTACACGCGGATAGTCGCTATGAGCTTAAAGAAAATGGCTCATATACTGTAGTAATGATTAGCTTTTCTCTGAGTCTTTTATTGATTGCAATAGCAGCATTTAACTTTATTAATATGAGTATTGCTCAATCAGCTAAGCGAGCTAAAGAGGTTGGCGTACGAAAAGCGCTGGGAGCTAGTAAGCCGCAGATAGTTATTCAGTTTTTGGTGGAGTCATTATTAGTTACCAGTTTTGCTGCTATTTTAGCCTGTGTTTTATTGGAACTTGCTCTACCATCTTTTAATCAATTGGTTGGGCGTGTTTTAGTTTTTGATTACCTGTCTGAGTTTGGTGCAATTTTTATTGCTGTTGTGTTCTTGGTGGGTTTATTAGCAGGAGCATATCCCGCATTGTTTATGTCGTCATTCAGTGCCAAACGCGTACTTAGTGGTGACATTCAGCGTGGACGCACAGCAATAGTTGTACGCAAGGTATTACTTACTCTACAAGCTTCTTTATCTATTGCTTTGATAATTAGTGCTTCATTCTTACATCAACAACTTAACCATTTACAATCGATAGATGTGGGTTACGAGAAACAATACCGCTTAGAGGTAGATGGCATCCCTTCGCGTAAGTTGTACTTTACACAGAACAATATACTTACTCAGCGTATTAATGCGATACAAGGTGTTAAATCAAGCAGCATTACAGATGCTTCATTCACGTCGTCATTTAATACCAGCTTTGATGTTACTTCAGACAATGGTGAGATGAAAAATGCTGTTATTCCTTTTATTGGAGTAGGATTTGATATAGCTAAAAGCGTCGGTCTATCGTTAATGGCTGGACGTGATTTAAGTGCAGACTATGGCAGTGATTGGTATAGCCAAACCGAAGATGGTAATGGCAGTGCTGGCGTTTTAGTATCGCAGTCATTTGTTAAGCTTGCAGGCTATGGCAGTGCCGAGCAAGCTATTGGTAAAAAACTTTATACAAGCTCTGGTGATAATCAAGAGGTACTAAATATTGTTGGTGTCATTAAAGATGTCACTATAGGCTCAGCCCGAGAAGCTTCTACGTCGCCTTTAATCCTTGTTTGTGGCTTTAGTTGGGCTAATGAAGGTAAATTAATTATTAACTTCGATCCTAACCAATTCGCTGCTGTAAAAACTCAGGTGCAAGCTATAGTCACTGATGTGCTTAATGTACATAACTCAGATATTGATTTAGTAGCCGATAATTACCGAGCTTTGTATAAAAGCGATGAGCGCGTATCAACCTTGGTTGTAATATTTTGTATGTTGGCAATTATATTGACCTGCTTAGGTACTTTTGGTTTAGCTGCGTTTTCTACTTTACAGCGTCAAAAAGAGATTGCGGTACGTAAAGTGTTGGGGGCATCACGCTTGAGTATAGTGAATTTATTAGCAAAAGAGTTTTTACTATTAGTGCTTGTAAGTGCCGTTGTTGCATTTCCACTTACCTATTGGTTGGTGGGCGATTGGCTTGCTAATTTTAATGATCGCATCGATCAAGTTTGGTGGGTATATAGCTTAGCAGCTTTGGTTATTGCTGCGATTACTTGGCTCACGGTTGCAAGCCTTGCTTTTAAAGCTGCAAGCACACGGCCATCGCTTACTTTACGTTATGAGTAAATAAAATTTATTAGCCAAAGCCATGGTCTATCGGAGTAACAGGTAGGCCATTTTTGGGTGAGAACAAAATCTTATAGGTTAGATATGTTGATATCACATGTAACAACAGCATTTAGAGTATTCAAGCAACACAAGCTTTATTCGTTATTGAATGTCTTAGGGTTAAGTATTGGTCTTGCTGCAGCTCTGTTAGTGGCGCTATTCGCAGAGTATGAATTGTCGTTTGATGAAATGCAGCCCGATCACCAGCAAGTTTATCGTCTGCATGTTGATGTAAAGGTACCGGGTTTAGAAGAGATCCCCTTAACGGTTGTAAGCATTGCGCAAACAGTGTCTTTACGTAGTGATGTAAGTGACTTATTGGTGCTGGCAGATGTGGTCGATAGTGATTTATTTACTGATCATATTAAAGTGGCTGGGCAAGTGTTTAAGCTGCGAAATGTGTATGGCACTTCGGCCAATTTACGTGATTTTATTCATCTTGATGTGATGACTGGCAATCTTGAACAAGCGCTCTCAGAGCCTAATCAAATCGCCTTGAGTGACAGTGAAGCCACAAGGCTGTTTGGTAGCGCCAGTAAAGCGTTCGAACAAACGTTATTGATGGGCGAGCAAAGTGTCACTGTGGGTGCTGTTTTTGATGATTTACCCGATAACAGCCACTTTTTGTTCCATGCTTTAGTGTCTGTTGATTTCACTGAACATAATGATATATCGAGTTATGTTTATCTAAAAACTCAGCAAGGTGCTGATTTAAAAGACATAGAAAAGCAGTTAGCTAGCCGTCTTATCGAAAAATATCAGTTAAAGAATAGCCAACTTGAGTATCGTTTAGTGCCGATGCGAGAGGTATACTTCAAAGCTCATTCTCCCTTTGAATTTAAACCCGGAGGGTCGGATTTTTTAGTGAACTTGAGTCTAATATTGAGCGGTTTATTACTCGCCATTGCCGCAGCCAATTACATCAATATTGCGGTGTCGCAATTGCTTTACCGCAGCAAAGAAATTGCCATGCGCAAAACCTTGGGGGCGAGTAAGCAACAATTAATACTGCAATTTTTGTTAGAAGCCTTGTTAATGGTGACCCTTGCTACAGTGTTAGCGTTGTGTTGGGTTGAGATGTTATTACCAAGTTTTAGTGGCTTTGCAAACCGCCCATTGCAGCTAGTTTGGGGCTGGTCACAATTGGTAGCTGTATTGGATGTGGTGTTTTTATTGGCTTTTATATCTGGTGCTTATCCGGCTTTTTGTGTGGCACGCGCACCGCTAAAAAGTTTACTTGCAGGGCAATTGCAAACAGGTCAGGTGGTGCGTAAAGGCCTGTTAGTATTTCAAGCAGCCATGGCAATGGCTTTAATTGTTTGTACTATGGTGAGCTTACAACAGTTAATGTTCTTGCAAAACCTGTCGCTTGGTTATGATGCGACAGATCGTATTGTGATACACGATTTAAGCAGTAAGCAATTGATGGAAAAAGAACACGCGATACTCAATGAGATCCGAGCGTTGCCCGGTGTAGTGCAAATAACTACTACTGACACTGACTTAACCGACAGTATTCTTGAAAGCTTTTATTTCCGATGGCCAAACGGCTATGAGGAAAGTGAACTGCCACCGACCATAGGCACAGGTTTCCATGCCGTTAAAACCTTGGGTTTGACACTACTTGCAGGCAGAGACTTTTCACCACAGTTCCAGAGCGATTGGTTGCACTCTCCTAATGAGCATGCTGGGGCGCAGCAGGGCGAAGACAACCCTCAAGCAATGGCTATTTTGGTGACCGAACAAATGGCAAAACGTGCTGGTTACGATAATGTGGATGAGGTGGTAGGTCTGCAAGTTCAAGGGCTTTATCGCAACATTAATGCAACCATTGTCGGTGTGGTAAAAGACATTAAAGTCGGCTCGGCGAAAGATGATTGGCTACCTGTGTCATTTTCAGCAGGGTATAGCTCACAATCAACCGTTCGATTGGTGATAAGGACCGAACAAGCAAACTTTCCTCAGTTATTTAATCAGTTACGCCAGCTTTTAAAGCAGTTTAATTTAACCGCCGATCCGCAATTTAGCCTGATGCAGCAAGACTTAGCCAAGGTTTATCGAGTCGAGCATGACTTATTTGTGCTCATTCGAAATTTCTCTGTGCTGGCCATGTTTTTAAGTTGCTTAGGTTTATTTGGACTTGCAGCGTTTGCAGCGAAACGTCAGCAAAAGCAATTAGCCATTCGAAAAGTCTTGGGTGCAACCCGTTTAAGTTTAGTTAATCTACTTGCCCGTGAGTTTTTAATCATGGTGTTCGCAGCGGCGGTAATTGCTTTACCTCTAGCTTATTGGCTAATGGATAATTGGTTGCAAGGTTTTAACGACCGTATTGAGCAGGCCATTTGGGTATATGGCGCTGCGGCGCTTGTGGTCGCACTCTTTACTTGGCTCACGGTTGCAAGCCTTGCTTTTAAAGCTGCAAGCACAAGGCCATCGCTTACTTTACGCTATGAATAAATAAAGTTCAGTGAATTAAAAAAGGGTTGGTGAATACACTAACCCTTTTTTGTATCGTAAATTTTATTGATACGAAATGTAATACCCTGGTACATGTGCTTGGGTATACAAGTGCCCGTCAATGTATGAATCTTGTATTAAAGTTCCAATATTTGCAGCGTTAATACGCATACGAGCCACCATTTCATGGACCGCTTCAGCTGTAAAAGCTTCTTCGACAGGAGGGTCGCCAACAAAATTAGTAAACCACGGAAACCAGCTATTATCATTGCCACTTACGCTTTGGTCGGGGTGGTAGATACCGCCCTGCCAGCGATCAAATTTCAGACTTTCTAAACTAAATAGGCCAAAGTTTGCTTGCGTCATACATGCATCAGCGGCTTGGTATTCAGGGTAGCCAGAACTAGCAGCAAACTGATTGCACACATTGTGTGGGAGGTTGCTGGTATTTACTGCAGAATATTCTACAGCTCTAAACATAACAGGACGAGAAGAGCTACCTGCTGGGAAAATAATATTTGCCGCGACAGGTGAATGCCAACGTTGATGATACATCGCAATTGATAGGCCTAAGTCTTCTTTGTTTATTGCAACGTTATCTGCATGTGTCCATGAGCCGCCAGGGTCAACAGGAGTGCCGCTATTATCGAATATTATTCCATGTTGGTTTGCCTCCAGTTGGTTAAGTAGGTTTGGCGTTGTATTGTCGACAACCGTTACTGGGATCATGCTACTAGCTGCACTAGGTGTATAATTTATAGCTGGGTTGTTTAATGCTTTCCAGCATAATAAGCCATAACCATAACCGTTATTTATCATTGGGCAGTTTGTCATATTTGCAGATGACTGGTTGCTTTGATAAGTGTGATTAACCGATGCAGCAGCGGCTTCACCTGTGCCTACCAATACTCCCCACGACTGAAGTGTTATTTGTGCATACGGTAGTTCACTTTCAGGCAAATAGAGTGTGGTGCTAGATATTAAGTTAAGCGCTAAATCGAACTCATAGAGTACTACCGGGCGCATTTTACTTTGTTTTTGCTTGGGGTATTGGGCTATCACGGTTTGCTTTGCAGGTGGGGTTTGATATTGCTCATTTACTTGGGCTAACAAATAAACACGATGCTTTGATATATAGCTATTTAGCAATTTTTTTATATGCCAAGTTGATAGTTTGCGAGATTTTAAAATGCTAGCGTGGTTATCGGTTAATTGCAGTGTATTGCCTTGCTGCAAAACCCATGTGTGCCCACTTAAACCAATTACTTTTGTTTGCTCAAAAATATATTGGTTTTGTTGATCATGACTCTGTGTATTTATAAGTGCTTTGTCATTTATTTGATAGCTTGAAAACGACACTTCCTCGTTGTGATACTGATGTAAGGGCGCCGAATATTGACCAAATAAAGCGGTTAATTCAATTCTAATAGTGTTATCTAATTCTTTAACAACCCACTGATCTTGCGCCTGCTGGTGGAAAGTTATTGGAGTGTATTGACCCTCCTTATCTACGCTGAATGCCTGCCATGTTGTTTCACACTTTGATATACATAACTTAGATGAGCGAATAAGCGCTTGTTGATTTTCTGAGGTGAAAGAGTCCTGTTCGTCTTCAAATTTAAATTGAAGTGGAGTGCCTCTTTCAGTGATCTCAAAAGAAAAAAGAATGCGCCGTTGGTTACCGCTAACATGCAACGTATTGTGATTACTTTGGCCTAACTTAAGCTTTGAGTAAGTGTTTGAAGTGTGTGTGTTATCGGCGTTACCTAAAAAAGCGGAGCCATTATTATGTTGATGGCTTTGATCACCTTCTTGGAGTTCTAAAAATTGTAAACGTTGAACACACGCTTCTTCTTTACAAGTTTGTAGTTGTATTTTGCGTTGCTGATACGCAAAATTAAACCAAGGTGTTTGGGCTAAATAGCTCTCTTGGTTTGCATAAAATAGTACGGGTAGTGTGCTTGTATCAAATTGTTTTGCTATAGCAACACAATGCATACTTGCTGTTATTGTAAGTGCAGTGATAAAAAGTGTAAGTAGTTTTTTCATGATGATTCCTTTGCTTTAAACATACAAAAGAGGGTAGGAAACACCTACCCTTTATAAGTTCGATTGCAGTGCTTAATATACAACCCCTTGCTGCTGCGAAGCATTAACACCCTGATTGAGCTGAATAGATAGCCAATTTTCTACATCACTACGAAGAGATGCGGTGTTATCAGGACCTGACTGGCTGGCATAAAACCATAAACCGGTAGGCATGGGGGCGGTAACATTTGTGCCACAAGTAAAGTGGTTAGCGGCATACATTACAGCGCCAGAGCTACCAAACTCAAAATGACTATCAGAATAACCGCCATAACCTCGTGCTTTAACGTGGGCTTCTGAGTCGAGCGTGAAGTGGTAAACTTCGTTGGGTTGCAACAAAAATGGACTTACGTCAGATGAATCAAATCGAGCTCGCATTGTCGAATTTACGCTTGCTTCGTTACCCGAACGGGTAATTATGCCTGCAATATTAGTAATTAAATCACTGGCAAGTTGTGCATCGAGTAAGCTACCGGCATTGTCATTCACTATTGCAGCAGTAATACCTAAAGCTGCTTTTATAGTGCCCAGCACCGAGTTAATATCCCATCCAGTGTTAAAGCTCATTGCTGCACCACCGGCTTTATTAAACAATACAATCTCAGGGGCAGAACCAGGTAAATCAACGGCAAACTTTGCACCATCGGCAGAGTGTGCATTAGTGGCTTTTGACCAAATTTGCTTTGCGGTCCCTTTTACATGGAAACGCGAGGCATAAGTGCCTCTAACTTCTAAGTTTCCTGAACATGAATTACTTTGATTACAATCAAAACCCGCTTTATCGGCACACAGCATTTTTACCGAAAACTCAGTAGAGTTATGACTTATTGTGTTGTCGTAGCCATACGCTTTATGTTTTGACCAACGCTCACCATCGCCTGAATGAAATGCGCCGTAAGCAGTACTGGTAAAGTTAAGTCCATGTTTAGACATTCCTTTATTGTCACTAGACGTTTCAGGTGCAGGTGATGATGGGGTTGAAGGGTAATTTGTTACCACGGTACCAGAGCCTGTATTTGGCACTACCATTTGGCAGGCACAGGCTGACTTTGGACCACCCTTTGCATCTTTATTTAATAACTCTTTAATTTCATTATAAGTAGTTGGATCCATTTCCTTGTTATAGCTTAAAACAGAGAGCCCTTTTTTCTTAGGCGCTGCGTAATTTTCAAACCACGCTTCAAATAATCGTGGATTGTTTATTTCGACAAACTCAGCTAACGAAACCATTTTTTGCATTGTTAACCATTGCTTAAAAAGAGCCGGCTTATATTGTATAAGGTAGCGTGCAAGGTAATAGCTGTCCTCTGGTGAGTGATCAGCAAGCACCGTAGACCATAAATCAAGCGCATTTACGTCTATCTCTTTTATTTGGCTTAAGATTTCTTCGGCCTGATAAGTTGCTGTTAGTTTTTCAATATAATGATTGAGTACCGCTTCTTCATCGTTTTCAGCCATAAAATCAAGCAAAGAAAGCGAGTCAGTAGACCACGCTGAAATAGTCTGCCAAGTTTGTTTGCTAACTTGAGCAGGTGCCATTGCACCATAATCATTTTCTAAAGCGGTAGTACGGTGGTTGGTATTTTCAACAGTACCTGCAAATGCAGTGGTACTTATGATTGCCATATATACAAGAGAACCTAAAGCAAGTGGTGTCATTAATGTACGTTTCATTTTTATTCCTCCATAAATAATAAATAAGCACAAATAATGTGCCCTTTTATATTGCTTGTTTATTTTCATCACGAAAGGAATTAGCAGGGTCAGCAGGGGGCGAGTTAGGTAAAAGTGAGAAAAGTAAGGGGGTGTAAACATGCTGGGCATTATTTTTTGAATTGAATAAATATATATATCTTTAAATACAGTAGCTTAAAAATAAATTTACCCGTTTTTACCCAATTGCCCCATGATTTTAAGTGTGATTTACCTCTCTTTGATGCACACTTTTTGAGTTGGTTTTGTATTTAATAGGTATGTAAATACAGCATCAACAATAGGATTAAGTAAATAAATGGAGGTAAATATAATGAAATATACAATTTTAATATCAAGTCTATTACTAACAACCTTTGCGCATGCTCATAGTGCAAAAATGCTGCAAGAAGAATTTCAAGTTAACGCGCAAAACTGCCCTAAAAAGCAAACAATATTGCTTGCTTCAATGAAAATATCGACAGGAACGTTTTCATTTTTAAAAAGTGATATAAGTAGTGGGTGTACGGAAAAAAGACTTTCTGCATCAGGTCGAGAAAGCCCAATGTTAGATTGTGGTCAGTTTGATGATTGGCGCTTAGCTTACGATATGGGAAACAATATGTGTGAGTCGTTACACTCAAATATGATGCGTTTTGATAATACATTAAACCCAGATATGCAAATATTTACTCGCTTTGAAGGCCCTTACGAATTTAAAGGGGACGAGCACCATCAAAAATTTAAAGCTAGCATGGGCGTTACATTAGCGTGTTATATCTGTGATACAGCAAAATAGTTAAACCGTAGCACGAGGTGATATAAGTGATACCTTGTGCTTTTTAATTTTAATTCTAATTCTGATTCAGGTTAAGTAACCTGAACTCTGGATAATAAATCTATCTCTAGCAGCTATTTTCAGCGCTAACTGCGTTGAATTTACTTGCAATAGGCCAGCTATTGACGCGTAAATTCGCCTTGTTTTCACTGAAAATC
>NZ_JACJEM010000073.1:0-18012 GCF_014164085.1 Pseudoalteromonas sp. SG45-5
CTTAATCATTACTAAAATTAGTAACTAAATAGGGTAATCAACATGAATACTTGTATTAACTGCAATTAATCAACAAGTATAATAGTAGACGCCCTATTTTTAATTAAGTTCAAAAAAATTCGAATATTCTGAAATTAATTTAATTTTTAATCAGAGACAACATCTGTTGTTCGTCAAACTGAGTGAAACTCATTGACTTATCAGTAAATAATGCGTCAACAAGCGCTTGCTTATCTTCTTGCATTTTAAATACTTTCTGTTCAATTGAGTTACTCATTATGAGCTTATATACAAAAACAGGGTTAGTTTGCCCAATTCGATAAGCACGATCAGTTGCTTGTTTCTCTACCGCAGGGTTCCACCATGGATCAAAATGTATAACTGTATCGGCCTGCGTTAAATTAAGGCCGGTGCCGCCGGCTTTTAAACTAATTAAAAACACCGATGTTTTACCACTGGTAAACTCATCAATTACTTTATCGCGATGGCGTGTTTGGCCTGTAAGTAAGCTAAAGTCTATGTTTATTTCTTCTAGGCGCTTAGCTATTAAGTCGAGTGCAGAGGTGAATTGACTAAATATAATAACTTTACGGCCAAGACTTAGCATTAATGGTAAATGGGTCGCTAACCATTCTAGTTTTGCTGAGCCAGCCTGCGTATCGGGCTCTATTAATTTAGGGTGACAACAAATTTGTCTGAGTTTCAATAATGCTTCTAAAAAAGCGAGTTTGCTTTTTTGTACGCCTTGCTCTGCAAATAAGTCGATTAACTTTTCTTCAAGAGCCTGCGTAATTCCCTGGTACATTTCTTTTTGCTTAGGCTCAAACTCAAACTCTTTAGTTAACTCTGTTTTTTCAGGAAGTTCTTGCGCCACTTGTGCTTTAGTTCGGCGCATTATAAAGGGCATGATCAGCGCTTTTAATTGCTCAGCTCTTTGTATGTCTGCTTCGCGTTCAATAGGCGTTTGAAAATGCTGTTTAAAATGAGCTTGGGAACCAAGTAATGATGGCATAGCAAAGTCGAGTAACGATTTAAGCTCAAGCAAGTTGTTTTCGATTGGCGTACCACTTAAACATAATTTAAACTCGGCATTTAAACGTTTAACCAAGCGTGAGACTTGCGCTGTGTCATTTTTAATATATTGCGCTTCATCGAGAATTATATTTTCGAAATACAGCGGCGAATAATAAGCTATGTCACGCTTCAACAGTGGATATGTTGTTAATATGCATTGAGACTGGGCAAGATGCTGTAATGGCTCGTTTCGGTGAGAGCCAAAAATAGTTGTTACCTTTAATCCTTTCGCAAACTTTGTTATTTCGTTTTGCCAGTTACTAACAAGGCTTGTAGGGCATACTATTAAAGTAGGCCCGGCTTGCGGACGGTTATAGGTGCTTGTTAAAAATGCGATAACTTGCAGTGTTTTACCAAGCCCCATGTCGTCGGCTAAAATGCCACCTAATTTGTGACGTTTTAAAAAACTTAACCAATCGACACCTTGTTGTTGGTACTCTCTAAGTTCTACTGAATCATTTAAGCCATGAAGCGACACCTTCGCCATCGTATGATCGGTATTATTTAACTCTTGTAAATAAAGCTCTAAAGAATCGTCATGTAGCTCAACATTTATGGCTGTGTGTTTTACAAGCTCAGGGAGGTACGAAAGCGGTATATTAAATTCATCTCGAGTTTTTACAAACTCGAAACGCTGCTTAAATTCACACAGTAAATTTATCGCTGATTTATTTATAACGCCAAACTGACGACCTACAGGATAGTAATGAAATAATTCACTTTGACGATTCAGTGATTGATAAACGAGATCTTCGTTAGTGAAAAGTAACGCGGCTTTAGCATCACCAAGTATCACTTTACAATGCATTTGATGGCCTACGGCTCGATTAGCATAAAGTGTTACTTCGCTTTGTGGATTAGCCACTGTCATTTTGCTAATTGTTACTTTCCAACCCCGCTCTTTAAAGCTTGGAAGTACTTCATAAGTAAGCCAATGCAAGTGAATAGGGGATTGTTTAGTGAAAACAAATTCACTTTGTAAACCCCCTTTACAAAACTCAAAACCTAAATTTACAAGTTCATTTGTAACAGTATTCTCAAATGCATTATTTATTATGCTCGCGTGCGCTTCACCAGCTAAATAGTTTTTATTTTTATACTTAAATAACAATGAAAGCGTTAAACCTCGCTCTCCCATAGTCACTTTTAACACTGCATTACTTGCAGCTTTAGGGAGCGCTGTTTGCGAATTTGTTGGATGTGGTATAACGCCTGCACCAAAGTTATCAGCTAACTGTTTATATATTCGATCAAAGTTCGCACTATGTAATGCTGGCATTGTTTGTAAATGCGAAATTTCGTCAGCGCTTAAAGGTGTACGTATACGACCAATTTTTAAATGATCTAAATCGATATAAGTAGGTGGGGTTGTTTTGAGCAGTGCCCAGCTTTTACTTTGCTCTAAATTAATACCCAGCTGAGTTAAGTCTTTTTCTTGTTGCCACTTAAAACTAAGTGCTTGACCGCTTTGTGGTTTAATAGCAACACGAGAGCGTTGTAAAAATAGGCGCTCAGTTGCAATTAACTGCTGCAGCGCATTAAAACCCCATTGGCCTTTAAGCTCAATACTTCCGACAGCATTTTGCGAACGTATCCAACTGTAAAGCCTAAAGTCACTTTCGAGTAAATCATTAGGGGTTATAAAACTATTGAGTTGTTGATCAGTAAGGTTACGGCCTAATGTGTAATTTTGGTCTTTATCGTAATTGGCTATTTTAGGCGATAGAAATACTTTATTATTTTCGATATCTAAGACAAATAGTAAAACCTGAGATGGCATTGCTTGCTCTGCACTTTTAAGTGCACTTAACTCGCTAAACCAATCATTAATAAAATAATCCTCACCGTATTCACCAGAGTGCTCTATCTTAAGTTTTAATAAAATTGCTGCAAGGTGTCGGCATTTCGTTTTTATATTACACGTGCAATGTGTGTCAACGGAGTAACCAGTTGGTAATTTACTGATCTCAATACGTTGATTAAACGGCGTACCGTTATCCCCAAGAACCGTTGAATCAACAACAGAAAAGTCAGAAGTATGCTCTAACCAAGTGATTTTTCCATTTTTGTAGTACTCTTTCCCTTTAGCAAGCACGTTAGGCCTAAACAGTTTATTTATAAAGCGTTCGGAAAGAGGAAACTGGGTAGCCTGCTCATTTTTAATTTCTTCAAAAATAGCCAGTAAATCATTTTTTGATAAGTTAGCAGACATGTCACTCTAAGGATTAGTTTTTAAAAATAATTCTGCCAGTATATGCCTTATGTGCTTTGAGCTAAAGCAATATTAACGCTATATAAACTAGTAGGTGTTGATTGGTTGGTAAAAAATCGGTTTATAACTAAATTTAGAATGGATTTTGTTGAATAAATTGTAAAATGCAGCCAATTCAAAAAATAAAAACAACTTATATAATAGTTAGAGGGCTTTATAGATCAGAATTTTACTAACATTTTTTAAAACATGTGGCGAAGAGCTAAAAAAGAGAAAGCCAGTTAGTAAAAAAATGATCTACGCTATAAAATAGGCTAAATAAACGCATTAATAACGTATATAGATCAGATTTTTACTAACTTAATGATATAGCAGATCAATATTTTACTAACTACATAAACCCAACAGATCGCTATTTTACTAAGTAACTAATTAAAAGCACTTAATAACTTAGTAAGTTGATCTAATCGTTTGTCAGTCATCACTTTGTTATTTATTTTTATAGAGACGTCGCCACTTTTAAGGTTTCGTTGCAATGAAACAAAGTCATTTTCAAGTACAGCTTCACGTTTAACAACCATATGCGGCTCAGCAGTTAAGCATTTAGTTATTTCCATAGCGCGCTTGTCATCGCTTGTAATCGCATTAATTTCGTTATTGCTTGCTAGATCAACCACTAACTGATTAAAGGTCTCACAATCGCGCTCCTTTGCATTAACAAGCTTTTTAGCAACTTCTCTACCTACGTGATTAGCTGTTGGGTAAAGTGCTATAACATTTGCTGGAATTTGCTCATAAGCTTTAATCGCATCAGCTATAGCTGTATGAGATACACCTTCTATCGCTGCAATTTCACGATAAGATCCTTTTTTACCTTGCTCAATCAATTCATTTTTGGTTTGTTGATAAGCTTGTCCTAGTTCCCATAAACTTGGCGCAATATATTGATCTGATGACACAGCTAAAATTTTAGCATCTTGCTCTGTAAAATCACTTGAGCTCAGTACTAAGTAATCAGCATTCCCTAAAATACAAGCCATGCGACGTCGAGAGCCTGCTAAAACTAAGCTTGTATCACCTTGATCCCAAAGTAGAGCAGGATGCTGATTACGGCCATCGTCAGAGATTGCAGGAAGAATATCCGACACTGACTTTTCATTTAGAAGCGCTTGTACACGACGATTTTTACCATATACACCTGTTGTAGACTCAATATCTGCATGCGGGATCACTTTACAAATAAGTGTTATCTGCCGAGTAGGATCGCTAGGTGCAGGCATTCTTATCACATCACCAGCACTGGCTTGTTCAAGGAGTGCATCGAGGCTGCTAGTACCTACAGCTGTTGCAAAAGGATCTAAGCGGGTGTCATTTTTACGTTTTTTAGCCATTTTTATTTAACATCCTTACTTAGGGGTATTTAATTTTGATTGTGTAGATTGCCAATTGGAGCGAATCAGCATTTCAAGCTCATCAACAACATCTTTTATGTTTTCTTGGGCACGCATAAGTGACTCACGACTCGCTAAGCTATCAGATGCTTTTTGATCAAAAATAGTGTTAAAAGATGAAGAGCTTGCTGTAATTGCTGAACTATGGTTGATAGGATAACTCATTACTTGGCGACCAAATGCACTACGCACATCTTTGACAATATCGCGCTGTGAATGATTACCTTTAACGTAGTTGGTTACTAAAAACTGCATAAAGTCCCAGCCTTCATGACCAAGCGCAGCAACGGTATGATAAATTTCACCTAAACGTTTTAAATATTTGTTATTAGCATCAAAATCCACAGCTTCTGGATGGACTGGAATAAGCATTGCGGTAGATGCCATTAATGCATTATAAAACATAAAGTTAAGTGTTGGAGCTGTGTCAATAAGTAAAATGTCAAACTCGTCTTTTACCGGTTCAATTACTTTTTCGAGTAACTTATGATAATGGCGAGTTTGTTCATAATTTGAGGAATCTTTGAGTATAGTGGCAGTTTCGTGTTCAAAATAAAAGTCATCCATACCAGAAGGTAAAACACGAATATTAGGAATATGAGTAGGTAAAAATGAATTTGATACAAATTCTGGCCATGTTTCACCTTCCTCTAAGTCAATGCAATCACGCATTAAATCGCCAACCGTAATTGGGTCGTGTTCACTTGATGGGAAGAAACTTGATGACGATCCTTGTGGATCTAAATCAATAATACCAATGCGATAACGCTTAATATTTGTTGTAGCAAGCGCTGCAGCAATATTAACCATACTGGTTGTTTTACCACAACCGCCTTTGAGTGAATTTATGACAATAACTTGGAGTTTATCATTATTTGTACGGTGATCTGGCTTGATATCCATGATATCAGCCATGGAAAAAATATTTACAAGCGTGTAAGCATAATGGCCATTTGCACCGCGTTTTATGTTTAAATCGTCAAAATCACCGTTATCATGACGTCTTTTTAAGGTGCGATTATTACAACCTAGTAAGTCTGCAGCTGCTTTTTGGGTGTATGTTCTTAATTCTTTCTCTTCTGATTTAAGATGAGCGCGGTAATGTTGAATACGTCCTTCTAGTGACTTTTCTGCAACCTCAGCAGTTGCTTTTAAAAGCCGATAGGTATTTAGCGCGTTATTGTTGATAGACATACTTTCCTTCCTCAAAGTTAGGCAGTTAGTATAATGTCCATTCAATTAGCTGTAAACAACTATTTATGACGACATGCATTTTAAAAAGAAGACATCTAATAATATTTTTACACCATTAATATTGCTTAGTATAAATAAAGAAGTTTAAAGGTGGTTAAATATATAAGGTAATAAAGGTTAAGCACCTTAAATTACTATGTAAGTTAATGATAAATATAAATAATAACTTTAAAAGCAGATCACCTTTATACTTGGTTAAGATCAGATCTTTATTAACACTCAGATCACCTTTTTACTAAGCAGTAATTTTGAAAGTGAGTTATGCACAGCTTACCCCTTAACTTATAAACAAAAACATACCATTAGATCAGTTTTTTACTAAGTAAATTATAAAGTTATACACGTGCCAGTGCTGTAAACGGTAGCTTTAATTAGTATAGATCTGATCTATAGTAAGTACAGATCAGATCTATGCTAACTCAATATGCCTTTATCCACAGGGCAACAATTTTTAAACGGTATTTGTCGTGCTTAATTTGATAAAATAACTATTACAATGGACAAAATAACAGCTGAGTTAGTAAAAAGTCGGTTTATAGTTCGGTTGTTAGTATAATATTGATCTTAAAATATCAAAAATCAACACTACTTAGTATAAAAGTGATCTGAATAGATTATTTGAAGTTGGATCACTTTTATACTAACTTAAACATTTAACTTTTCTTTGTTTATGTGTTGTTATTAGCTGTCGCAATAAAAAATGGAAATAAGAAAAATGAGCCGAAAGGTCAACATCTCGGTAGATAACTTGCCTGATACATTAAGAGGCCAAATTCACGGGGTGGAAAGTGCAATAGATAACGAAAGTTTAGCACTATTTACTGATAATAAAGATGTTCGCGTTTCTATTGAAAATGCTGCTCATGGATTACGTGCTTATTCAAATACGTTTAATCACTATGATTTATGGGGACGCTTTGTTCGATCTGGCCATAAAAAATTGCCGCTTGAAGAAGCACCGAAAAAAACAATCATTACCCGTAAAATATCAGAAAAGGTAGATGGTATTTTATACGATGGTGAAATTAAAATTACACCTGCCGTAGTAAGTACGCGCAAAGATGGTGAAGACGTTGAATATTTAGTTTGGCCATCAGACAGAGAAGAAAAAGTAGAACGCGCACTAATCCGTTTAGCGTCAAAAGGTAAAATAGTAAAAATTAATTTTAAGTCCGGTATTCAATATGCTGTGGTTTTTTCTATGAACGAGTTAGCGCAAGAACTTAAAGCCGTTGGGCAGTCAATGCCGTACCCAGCAATTAAAGAATCTCTTGAGGCGCTTCAAGGTTCTAAACTTTCGTTTAAATATTCTGCAACGGACACAAAAAACTCTGACATTGATGATTCCTTTTACGAATCAAATATGAACTTTTTATCGTCACTGCATTTTAGTGGTAAAAAAGGTCAAGGCGGCAATGTTAAGTGTGTAGCCTGTTTAAATGCGTTTGTTCACAACATGATTGATAACCTTGAATACAAAGGATATTACTTTAACAGCGCACAAGAACTTAAACGTGGATTATCGCGCTGGATGATGCTGCGTTTATATCATCTTTGGCGTTATGCGGCACCAGGCAAAACATATCATTTCAGATTACTTTCTATTATGGAAAAGTACGGCTCTATTTATTCTACTGATAATATTACGGAAAATAAGCTAAAGGCATTACGCCGTGATATGACAACGACAATGAAAGATTTGATAGAAAAAGGTGCAATATCAGAATACAGTATAACGAATGTAAAAGATGATAAAACAAGCAATATTATTGATTACACCTATGAAATGCATCCATCTGATCAGTTTTGCGATGAAATACTTACATTGAACAAACACAATAAACGTATTGAAATCCAAGGCGGTAAACGCATTGTTGAAAATGCCGTGCTAATTGATGAAGATAAAATTGAAGAAATAGTAGAAAAATAATAACCGTAATTTTAAATACTGTACATAACTAAAAAGGCCACACTATGTGGCCTTTTTAACATAATGACTACCGCTCAACCTGTTCTAAATATAACCTATCAACTAAAAAATCATACTCGCGCTTGCGAGGGTGAGTTTCGGGTTTTTGATAATCAGGTAATATACCTAATTTTACGTCTGGTTCTGGATTAATCAGAATAAAGGGTAATGCAGCACTCACATGATAGCGATTTTGCGCCGTATATCTCACATTAACCTGTGGACTCACTCGAGTAGGGCGGCGAATTCTAAGTTTTTCCTTTTCGCCTAAACTAGCAACCCGTAATTGTTCTTGAGCTACAAGTGATTGCCATTTTTGTTGATCTATCATTCTTGGATTTCGATAACTGGCCGATTTTTCGAGCATTTCGAGAGCCATTTTTTTAGTCAGCGTTTTAGTTGCGTGTTTGTGCATCCAAGTAAACCTAACCGAAAATGGCGATTCGCTTTCACTATGAATTTTACGATATGCAGCAAGCGTTATCAAATTTGGTATAGCATTGTGAACTGCTTCAAATCGAGCATCGTTGCTATCAATAGCTAAAATACATTCTTTAAACGTAGCTTTAGCTTTATTTACTTGAGCTATACGATTATTTAAAGCTTGTTTATCTGCATTTTTAATAACGAGCAAACCAGGGTGCCTTTTTAAAACACGACTGCTTAATCCTGATTTTTTATACATGTCTGAAAAAGAGTTTAGGATTGCTTTTTGAGCAGGTACTCCAGTGATTTTAGAAACAAGTATAGATTCTGGAACTTTACTCTCATCGAAACTACTTACATCTGGTAATTGATAATATTCCGCTTTGGAGAATTCACACTCTTTTAGTTCTTCAATCAACCTCAAAGTTAATTCGTTCATTAAATCAAACTGACTTCTAATTTGTACCTTAGTTACCATTACACACCTCAAAGAACACATCTTACTATTCTAATGTTATTACATGCCCTTTGCTTTGTCTAAGTAAATAATTAATAGTACTCGGGGCTTATACTTATTTAATAACCAATTTAAGTATGATGTGTTCTTTAAAGCGAGAATATATAAACGAAGAAAGATTGAAACTTCTTACTAATTCATATGACTTTGTCGTATATAAAAAGGCTAATACGCCAAGTACTAGATTATCTACGTAGTAGGTGATCAGGCTAAAGGTTACAATGACTACAAATGCTTTTTGATATCAGTTCCCTTTTAAAGATACTTCTAGCAGTAGGGGCTTTAATCATGATGAATTGTAAATTAGCACTATCACTTTGAAGAGAAAACTTAATGGCCTACCACGCCTTTAAGTTGTGGCACTTGTGAATATAGTCCTGCATACGAGTGCTATACAAGACTATGCGTCTAGATTTTAAAGCGCAGATAAATGATTACCACAAACGCTAATACCATACATTAAGGTCTGCACATAGCACTTGATATCTATTAACTAATTATCAGTGTAAAGTTAAGATTACAGAACACACTATTCAAGTATGATGTGTTCCCATCTAAATTACGTATAACATCCCCTTATGCGCTATTTATTCTCAATGCATTAAAATTGTAAATAGTTAGCTCTAAATACATGTATTTTAACACTTTAGTTTCTTCTAAATAAAACTAAAGTGTATGTTATATAACCAGCTAGGTTAAGTAAGATTACTATTATACTTATCTCATAACTAAATAATTGGTAAATAGTGAATTTAGTCCTTGAACAAAGGGTAGTGCATACGTTAATTTCTTTGTATCAGGTAATGTAGGAATGAGGAAAAGAACATGCAACCGTGGAACCCAAATAGCTGGAGAGAGCTGCCAATACTGCAGCAACCTCAGTACCCAGATCAAGAAATACTAGAATCAGTAGAAAGCCAATTAAAAACGGCTCCGCCTTTAGTTTTTGCTGAAGAAACAAGAAGCCTATTCAAACAACTTGAAGATGTGTGCGAAGGTCGTGCTTTTTTACTTCAAGGTGGTGACTGTGCAGAATCATTTAGCGATTTTAATGCCGCTAACATTCGCGATACATTCAAAACAATCTTACAGATGGCTGTTGTATTAACTTACGGCGGTAAATGCCCTGTAGTTAAAATAGCGCGCATGGCTGGTCAATACGCTAAACCTCGTTCAGCAGACTTAGAAACAATTAATGGCGTGTCTTTACCATCTTACCGTGGCGACATTATTAATAATATCGAGTTTACAGAAGAAGCACGTATACCCGATCCACAACGCTTAATGACTGCATACCATCATAGTGCCGCTACGTTAAACTTATTACGTGCTTTTGCTCAAGGTGGCCTTGCCGATCTTCACCAGGTAAACCGTTGGAACATGGGCTTTGTTGCTGCAAATCCGCTTAAAGAAAAATACCAACAACTTGCAGATAAAATTCAAGACGCACTAGAGTTTATGGAAGTGTGCGGAATTAACTCTACAATTGCGCCAAGCTTAAAAGAAACCGATTTATACACTTCTCACGAAGCGTTATTACTTGGTTACGAAGAGGCGCTTACTCGTCGCGACCACTTATCGGGTGATTGGTACGATTGCTCTGCTCACTTTGTTTGGATTGGTGAACGTACTCGTCAACTAGACCATGCACATATTGAGTTTTTCAAAGGCATTAAAAACCCAATTGGTGTTAAAGTTGGCCCTGGTATGGACCCAGATGACCTAATTCGTTTAATTGATGCATTAAACCCAGATAACATTCCTGGTCGTTTAACGCTAATTACGCGTATGGGTGCAGATATACTTCCTGAAAGACTTCCAGCGCTAGTAAGAAGAGTTCAACAAGAGGGCCGTAAAGTAATTTGGAGCTCAGATCCAATGCACGGTAACACTGAAAAAGCGACATCAGGTTACAAAACACGTAACTTCGACAATATTATGCGCGAGATCAGTCAGTTCTTCGCTGTACACAAAGCTGAAGGTTCATACGCAGGTGGTGTTCACCTAGAAATGACAGGTCAGCACGTTACAGAGTGTACAGGCGGTGCTTACGGTTTATCTGACGATGACCTAGCACAGCGTTACAAAACGCAGTGTGATCCACGCCTTAACGCCGACCAAGTATTAGAGTTAGGCTTTTTAGTAGCTGATTTACTAAAAGACGCACGTAAATAATATTTATTGAAACTAAAAAACCGCTTAATTGCGGTTTTTTAGCTTTTAATTTAAATGAATAAGTTAGTACTTACGTCGCTCTAAGTCTGTTTCTATCAATATTTTTGCAGAAATTTCTTCAACAGAATGATGCGTAGAATTAAAGTAAGCTATTTTGTGACGCTTATACAACATTTCCACTTCGCGCACCTCAATACGGCACTGTTTAATAGACGCATATTTAGAATTAGCCATACGTCTGTGTCTAATTGCCGCAAGTCTCTCAGGGTCAATCGTAAGTCCGAATAACTTATGTTTATAAGGGACTAAACACTTTGGCAAACCTTCGTTATCCAAATCTTCTTCTGTAATAGGGTAGTTAGCCGCTTTAATGCCGTACTGCAGTGCTAAATATAAGCTTGTTGGTGTTTTACCACTGCGACTAACGCCAATTAAAATGATATCGGCTTCAGAAAAGTTTTTAATATTTCCGCCATCATCATTCATAAGAGCATAGTTAACAGCATCAATTCTAAAGTCATAACTTTTTTCGTGGATAGAGTGTGTTCGATGCATTTTTGGCACTGGGGCTACATTGAGCTCTTTTTCTATTTTTTCACTGTATGTAGTTAAAAAATCATAGGTAACCGCATTAGCTGATTTAATAATTTCACTCAAACTATGATTAACAAAAGTGAAAAAAACAAACGGTTTCTCGCCTGTCTTCGCAGCTGTGGCGTTAATTAACGCTTTAATCTCGTGCGCTTTTTCTTCAGTTTCTACAAAAGGAATGGTTTTATGATTAAAATCGATAGGAAACAACGATAAAGTTGCATGCCCAAAAACCTCAGAAGTAATCGCTGTTCCATCTGATATATAAAAAGCAGTTCTCATAATTAACCTTTTTATTACGTTTAATCCCTAAAATGGGTTTCTCACGGTTTACGTGAGGACTATTGCCAGTGTAGAATGTGCGTGGCCTTTATAAAAGGTTTTCTTTCTTAACTCTCACAGTTAGACCTACAATTTGTTTTTTTGGAGAAAGATCCGTGCAAGAATACGTTCTCTGGTATCAAGAGCTTGGTATGCAAGATGTTCCTCGAGTTGGCGGTAAAAACGCGTCACTTGGCGAAATGATTTCAAACCTAGCAAACGCTGGTGTACAAGTACCGGGTGGTTTTGCAACTACCGCCGATGCTTTTAATGAGTTTTTAGATCAATCAGGACTCACCGCTAAAATTCACGACATTTTAGATACTCTCGATGTTGATGATGTAAATACACTCGCTAAAGTCGGTGCCGATATCCGCCAATGGATAATCGACACACCATTTCAACCAAATCTAGATCAAGCCATTCGCGACGCATATAGCCAACTCCACGGCGATACAGCAGCAGATGTTTCATTTGCAGTACGTTCATCAGCTACTGCTGAAGATATGCCAGATGCATCATTCGCAGGCCAGCAAGAAACTTTCCTTAACGTTGTCGGTATCGATTCAGTTATGGTCGCTATTAAACACGTATTTGCTTCATTATTTAACGACCGCGCAATCTCATACCGTGTTCACCAAGGTTACGATCACCGTGGTGTAGCATTGTCTGCTGGTGTTCAACGCATGGTACGTTCTGATAAGTCAGCATCTGGCGTCATGTTTAGCATCGATACTGAATCTGGTTTTGAAGATGTTGTATTCATTACATCAAGCTATGGCTTAGGCGAAATGGTTGTACAGGGCGCAGTTAACCCTGATGAATTTTATGTTCATAAACCAACACTCCTTAAAAACAAACCTTCAGTAGTACGTCGTAATATTGGCTCTAAAGCCATACAAATGATTTACTCAGAAGATAAAGCACATGGTAAGCAAGTAGACATCGTTGATGTTGACCCTGAGCTTTCTAATAAATTTTCGATTACAGATGAAGAAGTGCAAGAACTTGCCAAACAAGCTGTAATCATTGAAAAACATTACGGTCGTCCTATGGACATCGAATGGGCAAAAGACGGAAACGACGGCAAACTATATATAGTTCAAGCACGTCCAGAAACTGTCCGCTCAAACGAAGACTCAAACGTAATGGAACGTTTTCAATTAAATGGCACAAGTAATGTACTTGTTGAAGGCCGTGCAATTGGTCACAAAATTGGTAGCGGTGTTGTACGTGTTCTTGATTCAATCAAAGAAATGGACCAGGTACAAGTAGGCGATATTTTAGTTACCGATATGACCGACCCTGATTGGGAACCAATCATGAAACGTGCAGCAGCGATTGTTACAAATCGTGGTGGCCGTACGTGTCACGCGGCAATAATTGCACGCGAACTTGGTATTCCGGCAGTTGTTGGTTGTGGTAATGCAACTGATTTAATTAAAGCGGGACAAAAAGTAACAGTATCGTGCGCCGAAGGCGATACCGGCTTCATTTACGAAGGTATTTTAGATTTTGAAATACTAACGTCACGCGTTGATAAAATGCCAGAACTACCAATGAAAGTAATGATGAACGTGGGTAACCCCGATCGTGCATTTGACTTTGCACGCTTACCGCATGCAGGTGTTGGCCTTGCGCGAGTTGAATTTATTATCAACCGCATGATTGGCGTTCATCCAAAAGCATTGTTAAATTTTGATGTACAAACAGATGCATTAAAAGCAGAAATCACCGACATGATTGCCGGTTACGAATCACCAGTAGAGTTTTACATAACAAAACTGGTTGAAGGTATCTCTACTCTAGGCTGTGCATTTGCACCAGAGCGTGTAATTGTTCGTATGTCTGATTTTAAATCAAACGAATACGCAAACCTAGTGGGTGGCCAGCAATACGAGCCGGAAGAAGAAAACCCAATGATTGGTTTTCGTGGTGCCGCACGTTATATCTCTGAAGACTTCCGCGATTGTTTTGCACTAGAATGTGAAGCTATAAAACGCGTAAGAAACGACATGGACATGGCTAACATAGAAATCATGATCCCATTCGTGCGTACTCTTGAAGAAGGCAAACGCGTAATTGAATTACTAGAAGAACATGGCCTTAAACGCGGCGATAATGGTCTTAAAGTAATTATGATGTGTGAGCTACCTTCAAATGCATTACTTGCTGATGAATTTTTAGAAATGTTTGATGGTTTTTCTATCGGCTCTAACGATTTAACACAGTTAACACTTGGTCTTGACCGTGATTCTGGGTTAATCGCACATTTATTTGATGAGCGTGACCCTGCAATTAAAAAGCTACTTTCTATGGCAATTAAAACAGCTAAAGCAAAAGGAAAGTACGTAGGTATTTGTGGCCAAGGTCCTTCAGATCACGAAGACTTTGCAGCATGGTTAGTAGAGCAGGGCATTGACTCTGTTTCACTAAACCCAGACACAGTAATAGAAACATGGTTATACCTAGCTAAAAAATTAGCAAAGTAATAAATATGTAAGCTATAAAAAATGCCAGCAATGTATTGCTGGCATTTTTTTATACTCAATTAAAGTAAACTAACGGGCTAATTTTTTATCTAAATAAGCACATGATTTAGTTAACGCCTTTTGGCACAGTGATAAATAATGCCGCGCTTTAGGATAATAAGGCGAAAAACATAATAAACCGGCCATAAAAAATATAAGTGATGGGCCAGGGACAACCGCAAAAAATAGTCCTAGAAAAATAAATAACACGCCACTGATCTGTAATAATAATTTTTTCATATAACACACCTCATTACTCCTTATCTTGAGTATAATTTAAGCTGCATTAAAATCGACTAAAAGAGTGTTACAAACTGTAAAATCTTCAATTTCTATTCGCCATCATCATGATATAATTAGTCAAATGCCCTAAAATATCGCCGTCATGATAGCAACAATTACACAGCAAGATGCCGCGACAGAACTTGTCGCAAACTACCTAAGTACCATTGCAAATCAAGGTTTTACTGGAGATACCGACGCAAGTTATGCAACGCGTATTACCGCATCAACCGATAACAGTGTGTACCAGCAAATACCGCAAGGTGTTATTTTTCCAAAAAATGAAAAAGATATTCAGCTCGCATTGCAAACAGCATCTCGCGACCCGTTTTTATCATTAACTTTTGGTCCTCGTGGCGGTGGAACAGGCACTAACGGTCAATCGTTAACACCTGGTATTGTTGTAGATTTGTCACGCTATATGCGCGAAATTCTCGAAATAAATGTTGAAGAAGGCTGGGTACGCGTTCAAACCGGCGCCATAAAAGATCAACTTAATGACTTTTTAAAGCCTTATGGCTTTTTCTTCTCACCTGATTTATCTACCAGTAACAGGGCAACTATTGGTGGAATGATAAGTACTGACGCCTCTGGGCAAGGTTCGTTAGTTTACGGCAAAACAAGCGACCATGTTTTAGGGCTTACAACTTATTTAGTTGATGGCACACCTATGTGCACCTCCCCAATAGACATCGACAAAGCACAAATTATAGCTAATCAAGACTCATTAATTGGTAGTTTATATAAAACAGTTTTAGATATTTCAATTAATGAACGCGCTGCTATTTTAGCTAAGTTTCCACGGTTAAATCGTTTTTTAACCGGCTACGACTTAAAGCATGTACTAAGTGATGACTTACTAACGTTTGACATGAGCCGACTAATAACAGGTTCAGAAGGCTCATTAGGTATAGTAACTGAAGCTAAATTAAACCTAACGCCTATTGCCGAATTTAAAACGCTTATTAATATTAAGTATGATAGTTTTGACTCCGCACTTCGTCATTCACCGTTTTTAGTTGATGCACGCGCAACGTCGGTAGAAACCGTTGATAGCAAAGTTTTAAACTTAGCGCGTGAAGATATCATTTGGAATTTAGTATCGGACTTAATAACCGACGTACCAAATAAAGATATGCAAGGCCTTAACATGGTCGAGTTTAATGCGGTATCAAACGATGATATAAAAGACAAAGTAGACACGCTTTGTAAGCTTCTCGACGAATGCGTAATAAATCAAACTAATGGCGTTATTGGATATCAGTTAACCAGTGATAAAAGCGATATACTAAAAATTTACGCAATGCGTAAAAAGTCAGTGGGTTTATTAGGTAATGTGAAAGGCAGTCAAAAACCGCTCGCCTTTGCAGAAGACACCGCTGTACCGCCTGAAAATTTAGCAGATTATATTGTCGAATTTAGAGCATTACTCGACAGTCACAATTTACAATATGGTATGTTTGGTCATGTTGATGCGGGGGTTTTACACGTACGTCCGGCACTTGATATGTGTGACCCAGAGCAAGAAAAACTACTTAGAACTATTTCCGATCAGGTCGTAAAACTAACCGCTAAGTACGGCGGTTTAATGTGGGGCGAACACGGTAAAGGTTACCGAAGCGAATACAGTCCTGAATTTTTTGGTGAGCATTTATATACACAACTTCGTAAAATAAAAACAGCTTTCGACCCTAACAACCGCATTAACCCCGGTAAAATATGTACTCCTATCGATAGTGAAGACTCACTAGTTAGTGTTGATGGACAAAAGAGATCGTACTTCGATAAGCAAATATCAATAGAAGTTAAAACCAGTTTTAACAATGCAATGACCTGTAATGGTAATGGCATATGCTTTAATTACGATGAAAATTCACCTATGTGTCCATCTTATAAAGTAACTGGCGATCGCCGTAATTCACCAAAAGGACGCGCAAGTTTAATGCGCGAATGGCTTCGATTACAAGAGTCAAAAAATGTAGATTTGCTCGAAGTAGAAAAACAACTTAACAAAGGTGAAGTCATTACCTGGTGGGAACGTTTTGTTCATAGCCGCGAAAAACGAAAAGGTATTTACGACTTTTCTCACGAAGTAAAAGCGTCAATGGATGAATGTTTAGCATGTAAAGCATGTACAACTGCATGCCCAATTAAAGTAGATGTACCCACTTTTCGTTCGCGCTTTTTAAATTATTATCATAGCTATTATGCACGTCCGCTAAAAGATTACCTTGTTGGCAATATAGAAAATAGCGCGCCATTAATGGCAAAGTTCGCTAAAGTCATAAATCCAATTGTTAAAACATCATTAGTTAGTAATGTTATTAAAAAAACGGTTGGCTATGTTGATACACCACAGTTGAGTATTCCTGCACTTTCAAAACGTGTTACTAAAACACAAAAATTCGATTTTGATTTACTAAATAAATTAAATGCAGAGCAACAAAGTGAATATGTATTAATAGTACAAGACCCATTTACGAGCTTTTACGAAGCGGAATTAGTAGAAAGTTTTATTACTTTAATAACCCAACTTGGCAAAAAACCAATGTTATTACCTTTTAAACCAAATGGTAAACCGCAACACGTAAAAGGTTTTTTGCATGAATTTAAAGTTACAGCTAAAAATGCAGCCGAGTTTTTAAATAAATTAAATGATATTAATGCACCGTTAGTCGGTTTAGATGCTTCACTCGTTATGTGTTACCGCGATGAATATAATACAATTTTAGAAAATAACCGTGGTGAATTTAATGTGCAACTTGCCCATGAATGGTTAGAGACCCAATCGTTTAAATCACTAAGCGCAAAGCAAAATACAGATATCGAATTTACATTACTGAGCCATTGTACTGAAACAACTGCGCTGCCAAAAGCAGCAAATGTATGGCAAACAATTTTCAATGATATTGGTTTAACATTAAAAACAACAAATACAGGTTGTTGTGGAATGGCGGGAACTTATGGCCACGAAGCACAAAATCAAGATAACTCACGTGCGCTTTACGAAATGAGCTGGAAACCAATTGTAGATAAAAATAAACCTGAGCAACTTTTATCTACGGGATTTTCTTGTCGTAGCCAAGTTAAACGTTTTGAACAATTTAAACCAAAACACCCAATTGAATTACTAGCACAGGTTCTTAAATAACTTTATAAAATAAGCTCACTTAAATAAGAGTACTTAAATAAGAGTACTTAAATAAGAG
>NZ_JACJEM010000074.1:0-17853 GCF_014164085.1 Pseudoalteromonas sp. SG45-5
AAAATGTTGATGGCTCATTTAAATAAGCGCTATTATTTAATTGCAGCCCTTATGTATGGAAGTGGCTTAAGAGTAATGGAAGCGGTGCAATTAAGGGTGAAAGATATTGATTTTGATTATAAATGCATTCAAGTATGGAATGGAAAAGGTAATAAACACCGCATTGTTACGCTGGCCACAGAGCTAATTCCTATGCTGAGAAATCAAATTTTGAACGTTGATGACTATTTAAAACTGGATTTAAATAATACGGAATATTCTGGCGTATGGATGCCATATGCTTTAACAAAAAAATATCCAAGTGCCGCAAAATCGCTTGCGTGGCAGTATTTATTTCCTTCTCATATATTAAGTTCAGATCCTCAAAGTGGTGAAATAAGGCGACATCATTTTCATCACTCTTGTATTAGAAAAGAGGTTAAAAAAACCGTCCAAAAATCAGGGTTAACAAAAATAATAACACCTCATACATTAAGGCACTCTTTTGCTACTCATCTACTGCAAAATGGCGCTGATATACGTACAGTACAAACACAATTAGGTCACAGCGACGTGCGTACTACACAAATATATACTCATGTACTACAACAAGGTGCCAACGGGGGTTATTAGCCCTTTTTCAAGATTATAAATATCTCAGTAACAAGGCAAAAATTTAGTTATATTGTTTGTCTATATGAGAAGTTTTTAACGCAGTTAATTAGAACGCTAAAATGTTCTACGCTTTAATTCAACGGGTATCCTACTCATGTTTTACAACAAAAATGCCAACGCCGTTATCAGCCCTTTTTCAAGATTATAAACGTCCTTATTTAAAACAAAAAAACACAGCCCACAACAGCCATGCTTTTTAAATCAACCTTAATCCCGCCTGTTTTACAAACGAATACCGCCGTCTATTTCAACCACGCGACCGGTAAAAAAGTCGTTTTCGATTATGTATTGTGCGGTATGGGCAATTTCGTCGCTTTCGCCTAAGCGCCCTACTGGTGTTACAGCTAGCATGCGTTGTTTAGCTTCGGGCTTCATGGCGTCGGTCATAGCGGTGCTAATAACACCTGGGGCAATTGCACCAACGCGTATACCAAATCGACCAAGTTCTTTAGCCCATGTGGTGGTAAGTGCCACTACGCCTGCTTTTGATGCCGCGTAATTTGTTTGGCCTATGTTACCTGCGCGCGCTACGCTCGACATATTAACTATAACGCCGCCTTTGCCTGATTCAATCATGTGGCTTGCCGCTTCCCGCCCTGCTAAAAACACACCGGTCAGGTTTACATCAATCACTGATTGAAATTGCTCAAGAGACATTTTTTTAACGACTTTACCGTCTTTAGCTTTTATAAACATGCCATCGCGTAAAATACCGGCGTTGTTAATAAGCACACCAATGTGGCCAAAATCGCTGTTGATGGTATTAAATACGTTTTCTACTTCGCTCTCATTTGTTACGTTTGCGGCATAACCTTTAATATTGCTGGTTACATCTTCAAGCTGAGTTAATTGCTCGCATGCTGTGTTTAATAAATCTTGTGCCATATCTATTAAAGCAATGTTTGCACCCATAAGTGCAAACTTTTGCGCCATTGCAAAGCCTAAACCTTGTGCGCCACCGGTTATTACTACCGTGTTATTTTTAATTTCCACGCCTTGCTCCTATTTAGAAAACAGTTTAAAAATGGCACTAAAATCATCACTGCCTGCACCTTGGTGTTGTAGCATAGTGTATAAATTTTTAGCCATTGACCCCATTGGGATTGTTGAATTACTTTGCTGCGCGGCTTCCATGGCAAGGCCTAAATCTTTAGCCATTAAATCAACCATAAAGCCTGGTTTGTAATCGTTACTTGCAGGGGCTGTATCCATTACACCTGGGCAAGGATTGTAAAGCTCAAGCGTCCAGTTACGGCCAGAGCTTGCAGTCATAATGTCACTAAGTACTTTAGGATCGAGGCCGTTATTTATACCCATTTGCAGTGCTTCGCTGGTACCTGCCATTAAAATGCTAAGTAGCATATTATTACATATTTTTGCTACTTGCCCTGCGCCAATATCGCCTGCATGAAATATGTTTTTACCCATATCACTCAGCACTGTATTTGCTTTATCGAACGCTGCTTTTTCGCCACCTACAATAAAGGTAAGAGTGCCAGCAGTTGCGCCTGCAACGCCGCCCGATACCGGTGCATCTACAAAGCTTATGCCTTGTTTACCAAGTGCACTGCCTACAACACGGGCTGATTCTGCATCTATTGTTGAGCAATCAATTACTAATGTATTGTTGCTCAGCACGTTAATTAAACCGCTGTCGTCGTTATTTCCTAAATAAAGCGATTTAACATGTTTGCCCGCAGGCAACATACTAATAAGTACGTCAGCATTGTTTGCACACTGCTTTGCATCAATCGCTGCTTTTGCGCCTTTGCTTGCTAGTTCATTTACGACCGACTGGTTTAAATCGAACACACTCACAGTATGCCCTACTTTAATTAAATTAGCCGCCATTGGGCCGCCCATATTACCTAAGCCGATAAAACCAATATTGAGTTTAGCCATCGTCTTTCCTTTATGTGTGTGATGGCGTGTCTAAGCCATTGAGTGGGTGATTTTCGCCAAAGCGATTAGCAAAAAAGCTGTCTATTATTGTTTGTGGTACATCACTTAGTGTTTTGTATTGCCAATTAGGTGCGCTGTCTTTATCTATTAATAGCGCCCTTACACCTTCTTGAAACTCGCCAACTTCACCAGCGCGTACCGACATACCTAGCTCCATTTTAAAACACGCTAATAAGCTTTTGCCTTGGCTTGTTTTTAATTGCTCACTAACGAGTGCGCAACTTAGTGGGCATCCGTGTTTAAGTGACTTTTGAGCGCGCTGTAGCCATTTATCGTCAGTAGCTAGCCCTAAAATATAATCAACTTGCTCCTGCAAGGTTGTAAACTCACCCAGCTTTTGAATTGTTTTTAAATTAGCTTTTATATTGCCTTTTGGCATACGCGCCGATTGGTTGTCTAAATCGGTGAGTAAATCGGTTAATCGCTCATGATTTAAGCTTGCGGTTTTGCCCCATTTAGCTGCTAAAATTTGCGCAAGCATGGCATCATATTTAGTGCTGTCGATGAAGTGATCGGCAAGCGATACAAAACGTGCGTCTTCGCAGTTAATTGATGCTGACGTTAGCCCTAAAAATAACCCGACGTTTTGTGGCATTTTATGTAAAAAGTAACTACCGCCTACATCAGGGTATAAACCTATGGTTTGCTCTGGCATGGCAATGCGTGATGTTTCGGTTACGACGCGGTGGCTAGCACCGGCCATTAGCCCTAAACCGCCGCCCATCACTATGCCGTTCCCCCAAACAAGGATTGGTTTATCAAAGGTATGAATAAGGTAATCAAGCTTGTACTCTAGCGTAAAGAACTCTTCAACTAAGCTTGTTGGTTTACCTTGCGCCATTGCATGATGAAGGCTTACAACATCGCCGCCTGCACAAAATGCTTTATCGCCTGCGCCTTTTAACAACACCATTGCAATAGCATCATCGTCTTGCCAAGCTCGCAGCTGCGGCTCTAGTAATTTGATCATCTCAAAATTAAGTGCATTTAAGGCTTTTGGCGCGTTGAGTGTAATAAGCCCAATTAAACTGCCATTTTCTGCGACTGCGGTTTCAAATACCACGGGCTCATCGGCGTTATTTAATACTGTTAAAGCACTCATTAGCCGTTTACCCAGTTAGCGCGGCGTTTTTCTAAAAAGGCATTTACGCCTTCTTGTTGATCTTGTGTATCAAATAAACCAACAAATAACTCGCGCTCAAGAGGCAAAACACTTGTCATTGGTTGATAGCGCCCTTTTTGAATCAATGTTTTACATGCTGCAACTGAGGTGGGGCTTTGATCGGCCACTTGGTTGGCCAGTTTTAATGCTGCCGCAAAGCTTTCACCCTGTGGTACTACTTCTTCTACTAAGCCAATTTGCAAGGCTTTATCAGCTTTTAAGCGCTCGCCGCATAAAATCATGCGTTTTGCCCAGCCTTCGCCTACAAGCCATGCTAAATTTTGTGTGCCACCCGCACACGGTAATAAGCCAACTTTAGCTTCAGGGAGCGCCATTTGTGCTTGCTCTTCCGCTATACGTATATCGCACGCAAGGGCAACTTCTAGCCCGCCGCCCATTGCATAGCCGTTTATGGCAGCAACCGACACGCCTCTAAAATTAGTAAGCGCTTCAAATGCTTCACCAAATACACGCGACATATCAGCGGCTACGCCTTTATCGCCACCAGCAAATACGTTTAGGTCGGCACCTGCGCTAAAAAACTTCTCTCCTTCACCAGTCAGTACTAATGCATAAATATTTTTATTATTATTAAGCTCATTAACGGTATTTTTTAAATTAACTAGGGTGTCTTTTGTCCAGGTGTTTGCTGGCGGGTTAGACATAGTTAAAATAGCAACATGACCTTCGGTTGTAAGTTCAATACTCGGATTAGATTTAGATTCTGACATACATTGCTCCTTATAAAACGTCGCTTGCAGACTCAGCCAAAATACGGCGCGCAATAATTACACGCATAATTTCGTTAGTGCCTTCTAAAATTTGATGAACGCGTACATCACGTACATGGCGCTCAAGCGGGTATTCTTTTATGTAACCGTAACCACCATGAATTTGCAGTGCGTCGTTACACACAGTGAAGCCAACATCGGTAGCAAAACGTTTAGCCATGGCGCAGTAAGTGGTTTTTTCAACGTCGTTATTATCAAGTTTAAATGCAGCAAGCCTAACCATTTGGCGCGCAGCTACAAGCTCGGTGTTCATATCGGCAATTTTAAATTGCAATGCTTGAAACGAAGCCAATGGCTTACCAAATTGTGTACGCTCTTTTAAATATTCACGGGCTGTATTAAGCGCCGCTTGCGCTGTACCAATTGAACATGTGGCAATGTTAATTCGACCGCCATCAAGGCCTTGCATCGCAAATTTAAAGCCTTCTCCCTCTGCGCCTAATAAGTTATGCGCAGGAATGCGTACATCTTCAAAGCTAATTAGCCGTGTTGGTTGTGCGTTCCAACCCATTTTTTCCTCTGCTTTGCCATATTCAACGCCTTTTGCGTCGGCAGGCACTACAAATGCCGAAATACCCGCAGCGCCTTCGCCGCCTGTACGTGCCATTACCACTAATACTTCGGTTTCGCCAGCGCCCGATATAAACATTTTTGAGCCATTAATAACGTACTCATCGCCCTCAAGCACGGCTTTGGTTTTAAGTGATGCGGCGTCTGAGCCCGAGCCTGGCTCTGTTAAACAGTAAGAGGCAAGTAACTCGCCCATTACTAATTGCTCTACGTATTTGTCTTTAACGGCATCGGTACCAAAACTTGCTACCATCCAGGTGGCCATATTATGAATGGTTAACATGGCCGTTGTTGCGGTACAGCCCATAGCAAGTTGTTCAAAAATAATGCTCGAATCTAAACGAGATAAACCAAGGCCGCC
The DNA here is from genome assembly GCF_014164085.1 of Pseudoalteromonas sp. SG45-5. Taxonomy (NCBI): domain Bacteria; kingdom Pseudomonadati; phylum Pseudomonadota; class Gammaproteobacteria; order Alteromonadales; family Pseudoalteromonadaceae; genus Pseudoalteromonas; species Pseudoalteromonas sp. SG45-5. Next base: position 5,501 of record NZ_JACJEM010000074.1, read on the forward strand.
TGCTTCCTCTGGCGTGTATAAACCACAAAAACCAAGCTCGCCCGCAGCTTTAATCGTGTCTTTAGGAAAAATATGTTCGCGATCCCACTTTGCTGCATGGGGCGCAAGTTCTGACTCGGCAAATTGGCGTGCTGTTTGAGCAAAGGCTTGTTGATCTTCTGATAAGTTAAAGTCCATGGTAGACCTCTTTAATTGTGTTAGTTGTGTTGTTAGTGTTTCCCGTCACAGGGATAGTTTGTGACGAGCGGCGAAGGCTTATGTGTGTGTTGTGTGTGAAGTAGCCTTCGCGCCCATCTTTTTTATTAATTATTCTTTTATTTACTCATTTTTTAATTACGATTATTTTAAGTTAATACTCATGTTTGGACCCGACGCAATGTCGTCTTCAAACCAACGTGATGTAATCGTTTTAGTTTCTGTATAAAAACGAATACCTTGTTTACCGTACGTGTGAGTATCGCCATAAAATGAGCCTTTCCAACCAGTGAACGAAAAGAACGGAAGAGGCACCGGAATTGGCACATTAATACCTACTTGGCCTACTTCAATTTCGTGTTGGAATTTACGAGCCACTGCGCCGCTTGAGGTAAATAACGAGGTGCCGTTACCGTAAGGGCTGTCGTTAATAAGTGCGATTGCTTCATCAAGCGTGTCTACAAACATACACGCCAGTACTGGACCAAATATTTCTTCTTTGTATAAATCCATCTCTTTGGTTACATCGGTAAATAACGTTGGGCCGACCCAGTTACCTTGCTCATACCCTTCAACCGTAAAGTCAGAACCATCAATTAAACAGGTAGCACCTTGCTCTTTACCACCGGCAATGAGTGATAAAATACGTGCTTTTGCTGCTTTTGATGTTTGTGGACCGTATGCCGCGTTTGCATCATCCCATACGCCTGGGCGTACATTTTTAAAGCCTGCTTTAATTTCATCTACCCACTGATTTGCTTGACCTACAAATACAGCAACAGAAATACCCATACAACGCTGGCCAGCAGCACCGACCGATGCGCCTACTAAGTTATTTACGACGTGCGATTTACTTGCATCAGGCATGATAACCATGTGGTTTTTAGCACCAACACACGCTTGCACACGTTTAAGATTTTGTGTGCCTTTAGAATAAATATAAGCACCTACACCACACGAGCCAACAAACGAAATAGCACGTACGGCTTTATCTTCTAGTAAGCGGTCTACTTGTGGTTTTGTACCGTGAACAACTTGTAATACGCCTTTTGGTGCACCGGCTTCAATAAATAGCTCAGCTAAGCGCATTGGTGTAAGTGGATCTTGCTCAGACGGTTTTAAAATAAAGGTGTTACCACACACAATAGCCAGCGGGAACATCCAAAGTGGGATCATTGCAGGGAAGTTAAACGGAGTAACGCCCGCACACACACCAAGTGGCTGCATATAAGAATACGTGTCGATTTTACGCGCTACGTTCTCCATTGTTTCACCCATCATTAATGATGGTGCGTTCGCTGCTTGTTCTACTACTTCAATACCGCGCCAAACATCGCCTTTTGCATCTTCAAATGTTTTACCCAATTCGTGGCAAATAATGGTAGCAAGCTCATCGTGGTGTTCTTTTAATAGCGCAGCGTACTTCATCATAATGCGAGCACGTTCAGTAATAGGTACGTCTTTCCATGTTTTAAACGTCTCAGAAGCTGAGGCAATTGCCGCGTCCATTTCTGATTCTGTGGTACATGGCACTTGTGCAAGTACTTCTTGAGTTGCTGGGTTTATAACATCGATAAGCTCTTTTGATGCTGATTGAATAAATTCGCCGTTTATAAGTAGTGGAACTTGATGCATGGTTAAATCCTATTGTGTCAGTGTGTTAGTTTTTATTTTAAAAAACGCAGCTTTATTATTAATTTTGGTGCTGCGTATTTTTAGTATTTAAATATTACTTAGTATGCCTCAACAGCCATTGCAACTGCTTCACCGCCACCAATACATAAAGAGGCAATGCCTTTTTTAAGGCCACGGTTTTTAAGGGCATGAATAAGTGTGACTAAAATGCGCGCGCCGCTTGCACCTATTGGGTGACCCAATGCACACGCGCCGCCATTGACGTTTACTTTGCTTGCATCAAGTTTTAGCTCGTTAATAGCCAGCATAGTTACCATGGCAAATGCTTCGTTAATTTCCCAAAGGTCAACATCGTTTACAGCCCAACCTGCTTTTTCAAGCACGCTATTCATCGCCCCTACTGGCGCTACGGTAAACTCGCTTGGTTTTTGAGAATGCGTACTGTGCGCCACAATTTTACAAAGCGGTGTTAAGCCCTGCTCTTTTGCTTTTGATTCGCTCATTAATATAAGCGCTGCGCCACCGTCTGAAATTGACGATGAATTAGCCGCTGTAATGGTGCCGTCTTTTTTAAACGCTGCATGTAAGCTTGGTATTTTTTCAGGGCGGGCATTACCAGGTTGCTCGTCAATCGATACTGTTACATCACCTTTGCGTGTTTGCATCGTATGAGGTGCAACTTCGTTATCGAAGCTACCGTTTTCTATAGCGGCTTTTGCTTTACTTAATGAGCCCAGTGCAAACGCATCCATTTGCTCGCGGCCAATGCCGTATTCGTCAGCGGTGTCTTGTGCAAAGCAACCCATTGCTTTGTTATCGTAAGCATCTTCAAGGCCATCGCTCATCATGTGATCTTTTATTTCACCGTGACCCATTCGCATTCCGCCACGCGCTTTTGGAATAAAGTACGGTGCGTTAGTCATGCTTTCCATACCACCGGCAATAGCTGATTGTATAGAGCCCGCTTTAATTAAGTCATTTGCAAGCATAGCGGCTTTTAAACCAGAGCCACATACCTTGTTAATTGTTGTAGCACCTGTGCTAAGTGCAAGCCCTGCTTTTAACATGGCTTGTCGTGCGGGCGCTTGCCCAAGGCCTGCGGGTAAAACACAGCCCATAATTACTTCGTCTATTGCATCATTAGCTAAACCAGTTTGTGCAAGTACACTTGCAATGGCGGTAGCGCCAAGCTCGGTAGACTGCGCATCACTTAACGCTCCCATAAATCCACCCATTGGGGTGCGTTTTGCTGCTACAATTACCACTGATTCTAAAGTCATAACTAACTCCGTTGTATTTATATGCAAATAGTTGTTAGTATATTTGCTCTATTAATTTAGTATTCATTTATTATTCGATTACCCTACACAATACTAACGTTTACGCTAACGTCAACTAAAAACAGTTTAATTTTTAGTTTTAAAAGTGTAAGCATTACTCTTCAGCTATAAAGCTGCACCAAGAAAATAAAAACAAGCCATTGAATATTAACAATATGATTTGGTATTTCACACTTGCATTCCTTAATAAATAGTTTCGAACCACGCCAAGCTTTACCTTTACGTAAACTTCACTTATATTGGAGTTATTCGAATGAGGTAAATACAGCTATGAAATCAGATAATCAAACAAACTTTGCAAGCTCAGCCAACCTGCCGGCCAGTAATGAACAAACATTCAGCATTAGCGAACTTGCTAAAGAATTTGACATTACCACCCGATCTATTCGTTTTTACGAAGATCAAGGGCTCGTTACACCTGAGCGAAACGGGCAAACTCGTATTTATTCAAAGCGCGACAAAGTGCGTTTAAAACTAATATTACGCGGTAAACGCCTTGGCTTTACATTGGCCGAAACGGGCCGTTTGTTTGAACTGTACGACGCAGATAAATCAAGCGCAAAACAGTTAGTTACTATGCTCGACTTAATTGCAGAGAAAAAATCAGACCTATCTCAACAAATGGACGACATTAAAGTTGTTCTGATGGAATTAGTAACAGCGGAGCGCCGCTGCAGAGACACACTTAACAAAATAGACGAGTAGCCTATTTTAAGAATAACAACACACTGACGACACACAGGAATGAATCATGAGCACTATTTCACTATATAAAGAAATGAACTTTGGCCTTGGCGAAACCGCCGATATGATCCGCGACCACGTAAACAGTTTTGCAAGTCAGGAGATTGCCCCGCTAGCTGAAAAAACGGATTTAGATAACGCTTTTCCAAATCAACTTTGGACACAAATGGGCGAAATGGGCGTACTGGGTATGACCGTATCTGAAGAACTTGGCGGTGCCGGTTTAGGTTACTTAGAACATGTTATTGCTATGGAAGAAATTAGCCGTGCCAGTGCCTCTATAGGTTTAAGCTATGGAGCACATTCTAACCTGTGTGTTAATCAAATTAACCGTAACGGCACACAAGCTCAAAAAGAAAAATATTTACCTAAGCTTATTAGTGGCGAGCACATTGGTGCTCTTGCAATGAGCGAGCCTAATGCGGGCTCTGACGTGGTATCGATGAAACTCAAAGCTGAGAAAAAAGGCGATAAGTACATTTTAAACGGCAACAAAATGTGGATCACCAATGGTCCTGACGCACACACGTTAGTAATTTACGCTAAAACAGATTTAAACGCCGGCGCTAAAGGCATTACCGCGTTTATTGTTGAGAGTGACTTCCCTGGTTTTTCAACGGCGCAAAAGCTCGACAAACTGGGCATGCGCGGCTCAAACACCTGTGAGCTGGTATTTGAAAACTGCGAAGTGCCAGAAGAGAACATTTTAGGTAACTTAAACGAAGGCGTTAAGGTACTTATGAGTGGCCTTGATTACGAGCGCGTAGTACTTGCAGCAGGCCCACTTGGTATAATGCAAGCGTGTATGGATATAGTTGTGCCGTATATTCATGAGCGTAAACAGTTTGATACCCCTATTGGTCAATTTCAGTTAATTCAGGGTAAAGTAGCTGACATGTATACACAAATGAATGCTGCGCGCTCATATGTATACACGGTAGCTAAAGCGTGTGACCGTGGTGAAACCACCCGTAAAGATGCCGCTGGTGCAATTTTATACGCCGCAGAGCTTGCAACTAAAATGGCGCTAGATGCAATTCAAATTTTAGGTGGCAATGGCTACATCAACGAATACGCCACAGGCCGCCTACTGCGTGATGCAAAACTATACGAAATAGGTGCAGGTACATCAGAAATACGCCGCATGCTTATTGGCCGCGAACTTTTCACTGAAAGCCGTTAAGGATTAAACCATGACGATTTTAAAATCGAGCGTTAATCCTCACGATCCAACGTTTATACAAAACCATAAAAACATGTCAGCGCTGGTGGATGATTTACGCGATAAAGTAGCCACAATTAGCCAAGGCGGAGGCGCTGCATTAAAGGAGCGCCACGAAGGCCGTGGTAAATTATTTGTACGCGATCGTATAAGTACGTTAATTGACGAAGGCTCACCGTTTTTAGAAATTTCACAATTTGCTGCCTTTGGTGTATACGAGCAAGCAATACCGTGTGCCGGTGTTGTAGCTGGTATTGGCCGTGTTAAAGGCATTGAATGCATGATTATTGCAAACGATGCCACGGTTAAAGGCGGTACGTACTTTCCGCTGACCGTTAAAAAGCATTTACGTGCACAAGACATCGCAGAGCGCTGCCACTTACCGTGTATTTATCTTGTAGATTCGGGCGGTGCAAATCTGCCAGAGCAAGACGATGTATTTCCAGATAAGCTGCATTTTGGTCGTATTTTTTACAATCAAGCCCGCATGTCAGGTAAAGGTATCCCACAAATTGCCGTGGTAATGGGATTATGTACCGCAGGTGGTGCGTACGTACCTGCAATGGCCGATGAAAGCATTATTGTAAAAGATCAAGGTACTATATTTTTAGCAGGCCCGCCGCTTGTAAAAGCAGCAACTGGCGAAGAAGTAACTGCCGAAGAACTTGGCGGCGCCGATGTGCACTGTAAAGTGTCGGGTGTTGCCGATCACTACGCTGAAAATGACACCCATGCGCTTTCTATTGCGCGCCAATGTATTGAGCGTATTAATTACACACGTCCGACCGCGCCGTTACTTAAACAAGAGTTAGATGATGTAAAACCACCACGTTACGATATTAACGAGCTTTACGGCATTGTCGGCACCGACCTTAAAAAGCCGTTTGATGTACGCGAAGTCATAGCGCGCACAGTAGACGACTCATCATTTGATGAATTTAAACGCTACTTTGGTGAAACGCTCGTCACCGGTTTTGCCAGTATTTATGGCAACCCGGTTGGCATAGTGGCTAATAACGGTATTTTATTTAGTGAGTCGGCGCAAAAAGGGGCGCACTTTATTCAGCTGTGTGCTCAGCGCAATATTCCTTTAGTGTTTTTACAAAATATTACCGGCTTTATGGTAGGTAAAAAATACGAAGCCGAAGGTATTGCTAAGCACGGCGCTAAAATGGTGATGGCGGTTTCGTGTGCTGATGTGCCTAAATTTACAGTACTTATTGGCGGCTCTTACGGCGCAGGTAATTACGGTATGTGTGGTCGTGCATTTGAACCAACCATGATGTGGATGTGGCCAAATGCCCGTATTTCGGTAATGGGCGGCGAACAAGCTGCGGGTGTAATGGCACAAGTTAAACAAGATGGTTTAGCACGCAAAGGTCAAAGCATGAGCGAGCAAGAAATCACTGACTTTAAAAAGCCAATAATTGATCAGTACGAAGAGCAAGGTCATCCGTATTACGCAAGTGCACGCTTGTGGGATGACGGCATTATTGACCCTGCCGACACGCGTAATGTATTAGGGCTTGCGTTAACGGCTGCGAATAACGCACCACAACGTGATTCAAAATTTGGCGTATTTAGAATGTAACCGGAGCGCAAAATGTCAGTAACACTACAAATAACAAAATCTAATGTGGCTGTACTTGTGTTAAGCCGCCCAGAAAAAAGAAACGCATTTAATAGCGAAGTAATACACGAGCTTATTCAATGCATTGAACATGCTAATACGCTTGATATTCGTGCTTTGGTTTTAAAAACCGAAGGTAAGCATTTTTCAGCCGGTGCCGATTTAGCCTGGATGAAATCAATGGCAGATAACAACTACGCCGATAACCTAGCTGATTCAATGCAATTAGCTAAATTAATGCAGGTATTGGCAAGCTCGCCACACCCTACAATTTGCGCTGTACAAGGCGCTGCTTTTGGTGGTGCACTGGGCTTAATTGCTTGTTGCGACATAGCCCTTAGTAAAGACGATGCACAATTTTGCTTAAGCGAAGTAAAGTTGGGTCTTATTCCGGCTGTTATTAGTCCATACGTCATTAAAGCCATTGGTGAGCGCGCTGCTCGCAGATACTTTTTAACGGCTGAGGTGTTTGATGCCCATACTGCTAAACAATTGGGTTTAATTCATCAAGTAACCGGTAATTTAGACTGTGCGCTCGATAACATGCTGCAAACACTGATTGATAACGGACCTATTGCAGTAAAGGCGGCAAAAGCATTAATTAACGATGTAGCAAATAAGCCAATTACCGATGAACTCATTGAGCTTACCGCAGAGCGTATTGCAAAAATTCGCGTATCTGAAGAAGGTCAAGAAGGGCTAACTGCTTTTTTTGATAAACGCCCACCCGCTTGGCAACTGTAGGATTAATTATGAACACACAACGATTACAAAAAATACTGATTGCCAATCGTGGAGAAATTGCGTGCCGAGTAATGCGCACTGCAAAACAAATGGGCTTAATTACGGTCGCCGTTTATTCTGATGCAGACAAACATGCCCAGCACGTAAAAATGGCTGACGAGGCTTACCACATTGGTGCTGCACCAAGTAAAGATTCGTATTTAGTGGCAGACAAAATTTTACACGTTGCCAAAGATTGCGGCGCTGATTGCATTCACCCAGGATATGGTTTTTTATCTGAGAACAGCGAATTTGCTAAAGCCTGCGAAGCGAACAATATTGCTTTTGTAGGACCACCAGCAAGCAGCATTGAAGCAATGGGGTCTAAAACCCGCGCTAAAGAAATAATGGCTGCTGCTAACGTGCCGTTAGTACCTGGTTATTATGGCGATAAACAAGAGCCCGTTTTTTTACAAAGTGAAGCTGAGAAAATTGGCTACCCTGTACTCATTAAAGCGGCCTTTGGTGGCGGTGGTAAAGGCATGCGCGTGGTACAAAGCGCCAAGCAATTTATGAGCGCACTTGAGGGCGCACAACGTGAAGCGATTGCCGGTTTTGGTAACGACTTAGTGTTATTAGAGCGCTACGTAAACCAACCTCGCCATGTTGAAGTACAAGTATTTGCAGATAACCACGGTAACTGTGTTTATTTAGGCGACCGTGATTGCTCCCTGCAACGTCGTCATCAAAAAGTAATTGAAGAAGCCCCTGCTCCGGGTTTATCTGACGAGCTACGCAAAGAAATGGGCGAAGCGGCTGTACGTTGTGCGCTGGCTATAAATTATAGAGGCGCAGGTACGGTTGAGTTTTTACTGTGTGGCGATGAATTTTTCTTTATGGAAATGAATACGCGCCTTCAAGTAGAACACCCTGTAACCGAAATGGTAACCGGTGTAGATTTAGTCAATTGGCAAATTAATATTGCGGGTGGGCAAACACTGCCACTGACTCAAAGTGATATTCAATTGCAAGGTCATAGCTTTGAAGCGCGTATATACGCAGAAGATCCAGCCAACGACTTTATCCCTTGCTCTGGCACTATAGAAGCGCTACATACGCCACTTAACAGCGAATTTGTACGCATTGATACAGGCATTGCACAAGGCGACGAAATCAGCCCGTTTTACGATCCGATGATTGCAAAACTTATTGTGCACGACGACAATCGCGAACAAGCATTGAGCCGTTTACAACACGCCCTTGAGCAATTTCATTTAGCGGGTTTTAGCACTAACATTGGCTTTTTACATAATTTAGCAAGCCACCCTACCTTTAAACAAGGTGCGCCAAGTACACACTTTATTGCAGAGCAAGGCGACTCGTTAGTTGCGGTTAACGAATCGTTATTACAAGCAAGTCAGCTTATTGGTGCTTTTGCGTATTTAGAATCATTATCTAACACCAAAAATGCGCAAAGCAGTGCAAGCCCGTGGCAACAACTAAGCGGTTTTACACTCAATGCACCGCAAGCAATCAAAGTCCCTTTTGCCGATTTACAGCTAAGCGCTATAAAAACGGCAGCGGGCTATAGTATTACGCATAACGAGCACGTATTTAACCTACAAGGCACATTGAATAATGGTCTTTGCACTGTATTTATTAATGGCGAAAAACATAGCGCGCACGTAACTACGGTAGATAATAATACTGTTGGCAATATTGTCACTGTTATGAATAAAGCACTGCAAACTAAGCTTGAACTAGTTGATAAACATTATATTAGTTCGCACGAAAGTGAAGCTCTACCGCTTGCCGCCCCACTCAATGGCACTGTAGTTAAGCACTTAATCGACATTGGTAGCACAATTACCAAAGGTGATGCGGTTGTTATTATTGAAGCCATGAAAATGGAATACACGCTTAACGCACCACATGACGGCATTTTAAAAAGCTACTGTTTTGGTGAAGGCGAACTGGTAACGCATGGAGCCTTACTTGCTATCGTAGAAGATACGACTGAGGAAGGTGTATAATGAGTGCCTTTGCAAATAAAGTTCGTATTGTTGAAGTTGGCGCGCGAGACGGTCTACAAAACGAAAAAACAGTAAGCACAGCCGATAAAGTAGCGCTTATTAACGCCCTAAGTGCTGCAGGTTTAAAAGATATTGAAGCTGGCGCGTTTGTCTCCCCTAAGTGGGTGCCACAAATGGCAGACTCAGCGGATGTAATTTCAGCGCTAGATTTACCCGATGTAAATTTAAGCGCCCTTACCCCTAACTTAAAAGGCGCACATGCAGCGCACGCTGTCGGCATTAAAGAGTTTGCTATATTTACCGCTGCGAGTGAGTCGTTTTGTCAAAAAAATATAAACTGCTCAATTGATGAAAGTATTGAACGCTTTAGTGAAGTAATGGCGTTTGCTAAAGCTAATAATATTCGTGTACGTGGTTATGTAAGCTGTGTGCTAGGTTGCCCCTATGAGGGTGAGATTGACCCGCAAGCAGTATTAAGTGTATCGCAAAAGCTATTAGATTTAGGCTGTTACGAAGTAAGCCTTGGCGATACCATAGGTGTTGGCACCGCAAAAAAAGTAACGCAATTAATCGAGTTACTTTTAACGCACATTGATAAAGCCAAACTTGCCGTGCATTTTCATGATACATACGGCCAAGCGCTCACAAATATTTACGCGGCTTTAAGTCTAGGTATAGCAACGGTTGACGCGGCAGTTGCAGGCCTTGGTGGCTGTCCTTATGCTAAGGGGGCGTCAGGAAATGTTGCCACCGAAGATGTGGTTTACTTACTGCAAGGGCTTGGCATTGAGCATGGAATTGATTTACAAAGGTTAAGTAACGCTGGCTGGGAGATAACCAAAGTACTTGGTAAGCAACCTGTGAGCAAAGTATCTGTGGCACTACACACTAAATAACCTAAGCTCTGGATAATAAATCTATCTCGAGCAGCTATTTTCAGCACTAACTGCGTTGAATTTACTTGCAATAGGCCAGCTATTGACGCGTAAATTCGCCTTGTTTTCACTGAAAATCTCTGGCTAGAGAAAATAAATTTAAATATCACCCTGATTCATATGTTAGTAAATCTATTAACCAGAGTTCAGGTTAAATAGCTATCTCATAAAATGATGATTCAAGATAGTTAACAACAAATAGCACACAATGAGGAGAGACTCATGGCCGGTTTTGATAAGGTAGTTTCTAGTTACGAAGCTGCAATGAAAGGATTAAAAGACGGCGATACCATTATTGCCGGTGGTTTTGGTTTATGTGGTATTCCTGAGGGCTTAATTAAACAAATTAAGCAGATGCAAACAAAAGACTTAACCGTAGTATCTAATAACTGTGGTGTTGATGACTTTGGTTTAGGTATTTTATTACAGGACAAGCAAATTAAAAAAGTAGTTGCCTCATACGTTGGCGAAAACGCCCTATTCGAGCAGCAGTTATTAAGTGGCGAAATTGACGTTGAGCTTACGCCTCAAGGCACACTTGCTGAAAAAATGCGCGCTGGTGGCGCGGGTATACCCGCGTTTTACACCGCAACCGGTTTCGGTACTCCAGTAGCTGAGGGTAAAGATGTAAAAGAATTTAATGGCCGCCCGTATATTTTAGAAGAGTCTATAACAGGTGAATTCGCCATAGTAAAAGCATGGAAAGCCGATCGCTACGGCAATTTAGTGTTTAGACACACCGCCATGAACTTTAATCCAATGGCTGCAACGGCGGGTAAAATTACTGTTGCCGAAGTAGAAGAAATTGTAGAGCCGGGCGAGCTTGAGCCAAGCCAAATCCATACCCCGGGTATTTTTGTAAATCGCGTTATTAAAGGCAGCTTTGAAAAACGCATTGAACGTATAACAACACGAGATTAAGCAGGAGCATAATAATGGCATTATCACGTGAACAAGTTGCAATGCGCGTTGCACAAGAGCTACAAGATGGTTACTACGTAAATTTGGGCATAGGAATTCCGACACTCGTCGCAAACTATGTACCGGATGATATTGAAGTTATGTTACAGTCCGAAAATGGTCTTTTAGGTATGGGTCCGTACCCGACTAAAGCAGAGCTAGACGCCGATATGATAAACGCGGGTAAAGAAACCGTGACAGCAGCCAAAGGTGCAGCCATATTTAATAGTGCAGATAGTTTTGCCATGATACGGGGTGGTCATGTAGACTTAACGGTTCTGGGTGCATTTGAAGTTGACCAGAACGGCAACATCGCATCGTGGATGATCCCTAAAAAGCTGATTAAAGGCATGGGTGGCGCGATGGATTTAGTCGCTGGCGCAAAAAACATTATTGTTACTATGACCCATGCAAGTAAGCATGGTGACTCTAAGCTATTAGAGACCTGCTCTTTACCGCTGACTGGCGTAAATTGCGTTAAAAAAATAGTAACAGATTTAGCCGTACTTGAAGTTAAAGACGGCGCATTTCATTTACTCGAACGTGCTCCGGGCGTATCGGTTGATGAAATCATTAGTAAAACAGCAGGTAAATTACTTGTTGACGGTGAAGTACCAGAAATGGTTTTTTAGTAACTTTTAATAAGTTAACTTAGATAACGCTTTACCCTGTACCGACCTCATTCCCAGTGCCAATGGCGCTGAGTTACCCAAAATCCCTCGCAAGAGGGATTTTTTTTACCCTTTCATATTATATTTAGGCTAATACCAAACTGCATAAATCTTTGATCAATTTAACGAATTAAATTGCACTATAACAGACATTGATCAGACCAATTTCAAAAATTTCGATTTAATTTAAACGCTTAATTCTCTTTAATTTGATAAAATAACATCTCAACTTTGAGGTGTATATGAATCTAAAAATCAAACGGTT